>JBAYDV010000005.1:0-50572 GCA_041668045.1 Bacteroidales bacterium
GGAATTATATCTTCAGCCATAGATGGTGTTAATGTAGCGAATGCTATAAAATAATCCTTCTTAGCTACATTGCTTTCTTTGGTTTTATAAACATAGAAAAAACACAGAAAAGTCTCTGTCACGCAGATTTGGAAGATTGGCAGATAAACTTGTAGGTGTTTTTTTGTGGTGTATACATATAGGAAGAGCACAGAAAAGTCTCGGTCCACGCGGACGTGGGGGACCACCAGTAATAATACTGGTGGTGGCTCTTTTCTGTGCTCTTCCTATATGTATTATAAATAATACTTTACTGATTAGCAGTTGCCATCTCCGCAACCATCTTCACAACTACCATCGCTGCAGCCTTGACATCCGTCACATCCACCAGCAGCTTGTTGGTTTAAACCTCCTTGAATTTCAGCTTCTGTAGCTTCTCTAACTGATAATACTTTTCCTGAAAAATCAAGATCTTTACCTGCCATTGGATGATTAAAATCCATTTTTACAGACTCAGCAAGAACTTCAAGAACTACACCAGGGATAACTTGTCCCTCAGCATTGCTCATAGGAATAGAATTACCAACTACTAATAAATCTTCTCTTAACTGACCATCAACCTCGAAAACATTTTTTGGTATCTCAATTATAGCTTGAGGATTTGGTTGACCATATCCTTCTTCAGCTGTAAGATGAAATTTAAAATCTTCTCCTTCTTTTTTACCATCTAAATTCTCTTCAAATTTAGGAATAAGCATTCCTTGTCCGAAGATAAATTCAAGAGGTTTTGCTTCAGTGGCTTGGTCAGCTATTTTACCGTTTACTTCAAGAGTATATGTAATTGCTACTACTTTGTTTTTGTTAATTTCCATTATTACTTTTTATAAATAGTGATTAAAATTGTTTATAATATTTTTTTTGATTTTGACTGTTACAAAGATTATTTGCCGTTAATATTTACATTGTCAAATGCTAACGTAGGAATTCTCCAACGACATCCACTCCTAAAGTCACTACCAATATGTCTAATATCGTGCCATAAATTAACTATATTACCTGTCATATTCATCTCCTTGACAGGCTCAACTATCTTCCCATCTACGAAATAATACCCTTCTATTCCATATGAAAAGTCCCCCGTACTACCATTACAATTGCCTCCATTAAAGCCTGTAATCAATATTCCAGTACCTATTTCTTTAATAATCTCCTCTTTATTACTCTTTCCTAAAGGAGATAACTCCGGTATAGAAATTCCTTCTATCGTAGCAGGAATACTAAGCTTATTTGAAACATAAGTATTTATGAAATAAGTAGTTAATACGCCTTTATCGATAATTTTTCTACTTTTGGTAGCTACACCCTCATCATCGAAATATCTGGCACCCATGGCACCCACTTCGAAAGGATTATCAGACAAAGTGACAGACTCAGGGAAAACCTGCTCTCCTAATTTATCCTGTAAAAAAGAAACTTTCTGCTGAATAGCATTACCATTAAGGGCTTGTATAATTGGAGAAACTAGTTGATTAGACACTACATTCTCTATTACTGTAGTATATTTACCAGATTCTAAAGTTTTTCCATTAACCATACTAACAGTTCTGTCAAAAGCCTTGACTGCACTATCCTTCTTTAAATCTTTAAACCGTATAGCACTATTATACCACCAGTTTTGTGGTCTTGACCCATCTTCAGCTAAAATAGAACATTCTGTAGAAATGGCATAATATGTCTGAATATTTGTTCCTTCGAAACCTTGAGAATCTATAATAAATTCTTTATTAAAACTATCTTCATATTCTGTAGTGCTAGAAACCAATCTCTTATCGTTACTATCAATTTTTGAAGCTACCTCTCTAAGAAAATCTTCTTTCATCTCTATAGAAATATCCTCATAATTCTCATCGAATTGTTTTAAATCTGGATCTGTACTCTTAGCTTTATAATAACGATCTTTATCTGGAAGTGTTCTACATGCATCTTCTGTAAGAAATCTAGTAGATTCTATAGCTTTTCTTAGAAATGGTTCAAGTTCTCGTTTCTCCATTTTATTAGTAGAGAATGTCCCATATTTATGGTCAACGAATATTTGAAAATACATTGATGCTCCCCCAGAACTCTGTAAGTGATCCAATTCTCCATTCAGAAGAGAAAGACGTACAGTTTGTTCTTCGCTATAACTAATGTTAACAGCATCAGCACCCATCTCCATAATCATTTTTAAAGCCTCTCTAGCGGGTGTTTTGTTTATAAAAACTTTCTCCATTAATTTATTCCTCCGACTATTAATTTTTTAATAGAAACACTAGGCATTCCGCATGACACAGGTACATATTGACCTTTTCCACATGTCCAAGTCCCATTATCTACATAAGAATTATTAGCTACTGCCGTTATATCAGCAAGTGCTTGTGGCCCATTTCCAATAATATTAGCGTCTTTTATTGGCTGAGTTAATTTACCATTTTCGATCATATATCCAGTTTTTACGAAAAAGGTAAAATCTCCAGCACCTATTTGAACTTGTCCATTTGAAAAAGAATCTACATAGATTCCTTGTTTGATATCTTTAATAAGATCTTCTTCGTGTGCTGTCCCATTTTCCATATATGTAGCTCGCATTCTCGGAAGAGGAGCATAACGAAATGATTCACGACGACCATTTCCTGTAGGCTTTACATTATAAAAATTAGCACTTATACGATCATGTAAATAAGAAGTTAAAACTCCATCACGAACCATATATGTTTTTTGTCCTCGAATTCCCTCATCATCAAAATTTATTGAACCACGATTATAAGGAATAGTAGCATCATCTACTATATTGATTCCTTTCATGCATATCTGCGTTCCAAATTTATCTGAGAAGATAGAGGTCTTTTTTCTATTAAAATCAGCCTCGAAGGAATGCCCGATAGCCTCATGAAGAAGTATTCCAGAACTACCAGAACTCATAACTACTGGCATTTCGCCACCAGTTGGTTGTTTAGCAGTAAATAAAAATTTACAACCTTCGACTGCCGTTTGAGCTAATTCTTGAATCATATCATGTGATATGAATTCAAAACCTTGTCTGAAACTTTTAGAAGCTGTATAATTTTCTGTATGTCCCTGGTCTGCCATTATGCATGTTGCTATAAGAGAGGCCATAGGTCTTTCATCATAAAAACATTCTCCAAGAGAATTAAAAAATAAGACTTTAGTATTACTATCAGATAATCTGACAATAGCTTTTATTACTTTTTCATCTTTTGAAAGAATTAAATCCCCAAGTTCTTTTACATATTCTATCTTTTCAGATACAGAATGAGTTTCCCAAGGAGAATAAATAGGATAGAAGTTATTAACTTTATCCTCGCCTTTATTTAAAATATTAATACTCGATGGAGCACTAAGTATATTTGAATTGTCTGAAGCTATTTGAGCCGCATTATTAGCAGCTACCAACATATCTTTCAGATTAGTCTTTTCTGAATATGCATAGCCAGTTTTTTCCTTAGCTACTACCCGAATACCCACACCATAATCTATGTGAGACCCAATTGAATTAACTTCTCCATCTTGCAGTAATAAATTATTAGATATACTATGCTCGAAAAAGATATCAGCATAATCTCCACCTTTGGATAAAGCTTTATCTAGCAATTTTTTTATATCGCTATCATCTATTCCAAAGAGTTTATAGTAATTTGTGATTTTATCCATATATTTTTTTGCTACGATCTTTCGCACTTCTTGCAAAAATAAGCAAAAATATAGAGAATATCACATATTCTCCATATAATAGCATCAAAAAGAAGATGCTATAAATTATCTATCGCGAAATTAAATTTCAGTAGCTTTTACTTTAATAAGGCGACCTTTATCAGAGAATGCCAAATCAGAGTTGCTTTTTTTCTTTTCTTGTATTAGTTTCTCAAAAGAGAGATTCAGCCCATTGAGAATATTATCTCGAAGTTCTCGTGTTTCTAACTCGCTCATAATTTACTAATTGGTTATATAAGGTTTTATTATGTAGTTTAGTCGTAATTCCTTTACCTCCTTCAGCGATTATCTCAATAGGATTATTTGAGTTGTCTATTATAATCCAATAATCACTAGCCTCAAGATAATAATGAAATAGATGATGTATTCCCATATCGTATCTTCTTATTATCTTATCTTCACTTACGTTATGTCCGCCTGATTTTACTCTAAGCTTAACTCTCTCGATAGCAAGAGAAGGCATATTCAACCAAAAATATAGGAGTGTAACGACATATCCTTGTTTTTGGGCTTCTTTAATGATTTGAAGATGGGTACGTGTAGCAAGCGTAGTTTCCATCGCGAAATCTTTTTTTTGTTCAAGAAGATTCCTAACTCTCATTATCATTATTCTACCAGCCTGGATAGATGCTTTTTCTGGAGCAAAAGGTGAAATACCTTTAGCTATTTCATCTGCATTTACAAACTCGTTACAATCTAACATTTCCGGTAGAATAGTATATGAAGCAGTCGTTTTTCCGGCTCCGTTACAACCTGAAATGATGAAGAGTTTTGGCATATTTTAAATCAAACTTATAACAAATATAATATATTTTTTTATTCTTTGTTCTATTTTATTAGACTTTTCCTATAAAAGTTATTAACTTTTTTATACATCTAACTGAAATAGAGCAAAATCTCCTTTTGTAGGGTCTCCAGGGAAGATTTCATTGAGATATTCAGTGATTTCCAGAGCAGTTTTTATATTAAAATTATTACGCTTAGTCATATTATATTTTTGAGCACTATTAAATACATGAATGTCAAGAGGAATGATTAAATCTTTTGGAGAAATATTCTTCCATATACCTAGATCGACAAGTCCGTCATTACGCACCATCCATCTTCTATACATATGTATCTTTTTATTCGCTGCATTTTTATCAGGCTTTTGTCCAAATATTTCTGTTCTCAGTTCAGCAGGAGAGAGGATAGCTAAACTTTGATTTTCTAGGTAAAAGCGTCTAAGGTTACTACATATTTTAGCTATATCACGCCATTTAATAGTCCTATGAATAGATTTATCTTCAGAACGATATTCAGGAGTATAATCTGCTGCTCCTTCTATTACTATATCTGAAGGATTACAATTAGAGGACATACCTCGCATTACATAATTATATGGCTGCCATCTCATTTCATCCAATAAACGTTTAGTATCGCGGACTATCATATCACGCCTTCCCCAAGCTAAATGAGCAGCGAAAAGACCAGATATTTCTATATCTTGTAATGAAGCCTTTCCTTGTTTAAATAAATCATAAAAATGATGAGGGAAAGTTATAGGATCTACATCTTTGAAATATTTATAATCATTATATTTCTCTGCTGTTCTGCGTATTAAGCTTTTTATATCATCATGATTTATGTTAGTTTCTATATTTTTCGAGTTATTAGACTGGAGTGTATCTCTTGTATTCACGATTTGTCTTATTTTTATTATTAACAAATATATAAAAAATCTGTATCTTTGCGTCTAATTAGAAAGTTTTAACAGACAATGGAAAACAAAAACGAAGAAACGGTCAAGAAGGCATCTCAAGAATTAATTCTTATTCGTATCACTGGAATGGATCGACCAGGCTTGACGGCTTCGGTAACCAAGATTTTAGCAGATTATGATACTACGATTTTAGATATTGGTCAAGCTGATATTCATAGTACACTCTCACTAGGTATTTTATTTAAAACTGATTCAGAAAAATCGGGTTTTATAATGAAAGAATTGCTATTTAAGGCTACCACACTAGGAGTTAGCATACATTTTTATCCAATTACGGAAGAAGAATATTCTAAGTGGGTTAATTTGCAAGGAAAAAACAGATATATCTTGACAATATTAAGTAGAAAATTATCTGCTGCTCAGATAGCTTCTGTCTCTAAAGTCTTAGCGACGCAAGAATTAAATATTGATGCTATAAGACGTATGACAGGTAGAATTCCTCTCGACGAATCTAAAGCTAAGACAAAGGCTTGTATGGAGTTCTCTGTTCGTGGCACGGTAAAAGATAAAGCACTTATGCAAGGAGAGTTACTAAAACTTTCTAGTGAATTACAGATGGATTATTCTTTCCAACAAGATAATATGTTCCGTCGTACTCGTAGATTAATCTGTTTCGATATGGATTCTACTTTGATAGAAACAGAGGTTATAGATGAACTAGCAGAAAAAGCAGGAGTCGGAGAACAGGTTAAGGCAATAACAGCTAGTGCTATGCGAGGTGAAATCGACTTTAAAGAAAGCTTTACCCGTCGCGTGAAGCTCTTGAAAGGTTTAGATGAATCAGTGATGAAAGAAATAGCAGAGAATCTACCTATGACAGAAGGAGTAGATAGACTCATGACTTCATTGAAAAAATATGGTTATAAAATCGCAATTCTTTCAGGAGGGTTTACATATTTTGGAAATTATTTAAAAAAGAAATATGATATAGATTATGTATATGCTAACGATCTGGAAATTAAGAATGGTAAACTAACAGGAAATTATCTAGGGGAGATAGTAGATGCTAGACGAAAGGCAGAGCTATTGAAATTAATAGCTCAGGTAGAAAATCTTAATATAGCACAGACTATCGCTGTAGGTGATGGTGCGAATGACTTAATGATGTTAAGCGAAGCAGGATTAGGTATTGCCTTCCATGCTAAACCAAAAGTCAAAGCTAATGCAGAACAGTTTATAAGTACTATAGGACTCGATGGAGTTTTGTATTTTCTAGGCTTCAAGGATTCTTATATCGACGATTAATCCTGTAATTTACATAGGACTAGTTTCCATTTTTATATTTTCATAGAATGCTGCGAAGGAAATAGACATATATGGTATTAAGAATAAAAATCCTATTCCTACAGTTAAACAACAAAGGATAGACCATAAAAAGAATCTTATGCATAAGCCAAAATATTGCCATTTATGACCTCTCATCATCTTTTTACTAAGATTAATAGCTTCCATTGAACCAAGTTCTGGATTATCAGCTAAAATATAATATGTCATTGAATAAGAAATAGCAGCTATAATACCTGGGATTACTAGAAGTAATGTCCATAAGAAAGTAAAAACAGTTTTAAGTAAATAGGCTAAAAAGAAAGATAATACGTTCTCAAAAGAGGAAAAACCACCAAAAAGGTTTTCGATTTTAGGATTATTTTTTCGTAAGTAATTTAATGAGAAAATAGCAAGACCGACTTCAAAAGAGCCTATTAAAAACCACCCTAAGAAGGTAGCTCCACATATGCCCATTATAATCGAAGCGACGAAAAAAGTAATAATAGCTAAGCCCCAT
The DNA here is from genome assembly GCA_041668045.1 of Bacteroidales bacterium. Classification (GTDB taxonomy): domain Bacteria; phylum Bacteroidota; class Bacteroidia; order Bacteroidales; family UBA932; genus JBAYDV01. The sequence continues at coordinate 7,293 of JBAYDV010000005.1, forward strand.
TTACCTCTAAGAGATGATTGAGCTCTACTGGTGAGAATTCCATTGTTTTCCATAATTTTAAATTTAAAAATTTAAGTTTAATTACTAAGTTAATGTTTTTTTTGTAAAAGGAATAATTATTGTATAAAAGTTTCCAAATTAACTCTATAAGTTAGAAATATCATGAAAGAAGAATTTTCAAAAAGAATAAATAAAATCAGAAAACACATGTCCGATAATAATGTCGATGCATGTATGATTTCAACGACTGTTAATATGTTATATGCCTATGGGCATGTAGTTATAGGCTATTATTATATACCGCTAGAGGGAGAAACAGTGCTTTTTACTAAAAAAGCAGCTACGAAAGAAGGTATATCAATTAGAAAACCAGAACAAATCCCTGATTTACTATTAGATATGAATATAGCAATGCCTAATACAATGTATGTAGAGGGAGATGTTATGGGACATAGTTATTGGCTTAGACTCCAGAAATGCTTTCCTGATACCAAATTTATAGAAGCTTCCCTCGCCCTAAGAACGATACGAAGTGTGAAGACAGATTATGAGGTATCTTTGATAAAACAATCGGCCAGACTTCAAGTAGAAGTATATCAATCTATTCCCGATTTATTCAAACCTGGTATGAATGATGATGAATTAGCTCATGAAATAGAATATGCTCTTCGTAAGCATGGTCATCTTGGTGTTCATCGTACCTTTGGACAGTTAGAGATTTTTATGGGTAGTCTTTTGGTAGGTAAGAATGCTGGTCTAGCTTCTCCTTATGATTTTGCTCTTGGAGGTGCAGGAGATTCAGATACTATACCAATAGGGGCAAATGGTACTAAAATAGAGAAAGGTAATACGATTATGGTTGATTATAATGGTAATGCTACTGGTTACATGAATGATTGTACAAGGACATTCTCTTATGGGATATTGCCTCAAAAAGCATATGATGCACATAAACTTTCTATTGAGATTTTACAACTTTTCGAATCTTATCCTGCAGGCAATGTATGTGAAGATTTTTATTTAAAAACCTTACAAATAGTAGAGAAGGCAGGCCTTTCAGATTGTTTTATGGGATCTGTTCGTCAAGCTCCTTTCGTCGGTCATGGAGTAGGACTCGAAGTTAATGAGTTCCCCGTTTTAGCTAAAAGGTTTAAGACAATATTAGAGCCCAATATGGTGGTAGCTGTAGAGCCTAAATTTATTATTGAGGGAGTTGGAGCAGTAGGAGCAGAGGATACTTTCATTATTGGTGAAACCAATAATGTAGCTACCGTAGATTTGAATAGACAAATTATAAAGTTGGATTAATCTTTATGAAAAAATTTATTCGATATTTTATAGCAGTTGCTTTAGTGGGGTTGATGTTTTTCGTATCAGATTATTTGAAAATCATTGATGTGGTATTTCCTGAGGTAGCAGCTCTTTCAGTAGTACTTTTAGTTATCGATAAAGGTGTGTGGAAGGCTAATTATCTTCAGATATTTCTTTTATTCGCTATTTACTCTTGTTTAGGAGTAGTAGTGGTTAAATTTAGTCCGTTTAGTACTATAACTAATTTTATTATTTCTGCGTTTTTCGCTTTATTGGGATTCCAATTAACACGTACCAATATTTATCCTGCTTTTTCAGCTATGTTGTTAGCTATTCTTTTAGGTGTTCATTCTTGGATTTATCCTATATCAGTGGTCCTTATGATTTCTTTAATTTTAGGCTTACAGACCTTGATGGTTAAGTGGGGATTAAGAGCTGAACTTAATTCTAAGGAGTTATCATCTAGAAGAAAAAGCGGTGCTAGATGGATTATTTCAAGATGGATAGTTATCTCATTATGTGCTTTTCTCGCTATTCATTATGATTTGAAGTTTTTAATTTTACCTCCTATTATCGTATCATATCTTGAGGTGTCTACTACTAAATCTGATTTGAAATCTTATCCATTTAATTTAATAATATTAATGGCTGCTGGTTCAGTTCTAGGAATGTTTTCTAAAATGGCTTTAGTAGATGCTCTTGGTTTTCCTCCTTACATAGCATTTCCACTATGTCTTTCTGTATTATTCCTGTTTTTTGAATATGTTCGTAGAAGTTTTGCTCCTGCGGCAGCTTTGGTATTAATACCATATATTATAGAAGGAGACCTTACGTTTTATCCAATTTATGTAGTGGTTGGCTCTATTATTTTTATTCTGATTGGCGAAATCCAATCTAAATATTCTAAGTCTCTTTTATCGTAAGTAGAAATATAAATCAAAAAGACACATTTCGAATGTTCGAAATGTGTCTTTTTGAATATATAGCTGGCAAAATGATATTGCCATATATTTTTAGATGTTATAGGAATATAGCCAAGAAAACAGCTGCGAAAGCTAAAATAGCGTATAATTCTGGGAATACACCAAGAATCATTGTTCTACTAAATACATCACTTCCATTACCCATTTCAGTTACTCCGTTAGCTACAAGTTTAGCTTGATGAATGGCAGAGAAACATCCTGCAAATCCAAGTGCAAGTGCTGCTGCAGACATAGCTAATCCATGTCCCCAAGCTATAGTGTCGGCAGCTCCTATGTCATTTAGCATTAAGAAGAAACCTGCGAATCCGTAAAGTCCCTGTGTAGAAGGTAATACACAAAGTAACATGGCACGACCAAACATACTAGGATCTTTCTTAAGGGAAGAGATAGTAGCACTACCGCCGATTACTACACCGACAGCACTTCCGATACCTGACATACCAAGCATTACGGCCATTGATATGTAAGTAATAATTAAAGGTAAATGTGATTCCATAATTTTTTATTTTATTAATTGATATTCTTTTTAAAAGGGTTAAAAGCTCTCCCTCCTCCTTGGAAGGAAGCATTTTTATAAAATTCTACGAAAGTTAAACGAACAGGGTGAACGAAGGCAGATAGTGCTGATAGACCAAGTACTGCCAAATGTCCAAAGATTAATATTATAATAGCTATTCCCCATCCAACATATGGAATGCCTGCTATTTGCATAGCTATGGCATTAACAACTAAGGCTAAGATTCCACCTGATGTTCCAAGTCCGAATAATCGGATATAAGAAAGTACATCTCCGAAAAGTCCAGTTATATCGTATAAAGAGATAATTCCAGCAAATGGTCTTAGGATAAATATCTTAGTAGGTTTACTACAGAACAATATGAATACAAGCCCTGCGTAAAGCATGATTTTAGTCGCTATATCTGGTAAGATAGCAGATCCTGATTGAGAGCCTGCGTACATAAAACTAAGAGCTAAAAGAACTAATGCCCATCCTAAATTAGTAAAGGCAGGATCGAATTTTTTATGTTTGAAACAAGCTATTGCATAAATAATACGTCCAAATGCTATCTGGACTATGCCCCAAATAATTGAGAACCAGAACATTTGTGTGTCGCTAAAGAAAGTTTCTTTATTTAATCCTAAACCTAAATCATATAATTTCATTCCGAATACAGTACCCGAGAATAATGGCATTATAATAGAACCAATACCTAATACAGTTACTAGTTTACCATAATCTGCTGTTTTAGTGCCTTTCTTGAGAATAGTGACTAGAAGTCCTATAATTACTAACAGTAGTCCATATCCCATATCACCAAGACAGAATCCGAAGAATAACATGTAAAATGGAGCAAAATATGGCGTAAGGTCTAATTCTCCATAATTAGGTAAATCATATAAACTCGCTATAGGAGCGAATAGTCTGGCGAATTTATTGTTTTTTAATTTAATAGGAGGGTTGTCTTCTTCTTTAGCCTCTTCTTTAAGATAATAAGCACAACTCTTATTTAAAAATTCACTTATTTCTTGTTCCTGTTCTTTTGGAGCGAAGCCTTCAAGAACTGCTATACTTCCTTCTCCTGATTTTGTGCTAGCCACATTGGCGAAGTGCATATCCATCTCGGTAAGTAAGACGTCATAGAGTTCTTGTAAACTATTTATTTGAGCAGCTAAACCATTAATTTTATATGTTAATTGTTCAAGCTCGTTTTCAGCTTCTTTAATTCTTTTATTTATTTCAGAAATAGATGTTTCTGGAAAATCAGATTCGGATATATTTAAATCACATTTCTCGTTTTTAGGAACTAGTATCGTAAAATAAACTTTTCCATCTAATTTATTGAGAATTTGTAAAATATAATCATTCTCCCATTGAGGATTGAATTTCTTTTCTGATATAGTATAAAAGTGAAGTTCATATCCTAAATCATTAATTTTCCGTACATCCTCAAGATTAAAGTCTCCCCATTTTGCAGCGTTTCTAGCATCCCTTTCGAGATTCATTAATTCGCTTTTTAGTGCTTTTTCTAGAGAACGATAATGTTCTATAGTATTTAGGAGTTTATCTTTAGGAATATCTTCAACTATTTCTTTAAAAGATGCTTTTTCTTTTTTAGCTTTCTTGTTAGCATTAGCTATATTAGAAAGATAATCTAAAGCATTTTTATATCTAGCAGAAAGAGATAAGGATTCTTCTGAGTATTTGTCAATGGCCTTATTAGAACGAGTGATATCTACCATCCCAAGTTCTTGCAATGAATTTAAAAAATCATCAAGCTCCTTGTTCATTAGAACGAAGCTATATTTTATCATTTTAACTACCATAGTCTTCCTCCTCTTCTAACGCGTGGCGTGTTTTTACTATTTTCTGAGCAGCTTTTGTAAGATTTTCTTCATCTTCCATGAATCTTTTAATTTTACGTATAGCTTCTTGGAATCCAGGTATCTGGACTTTTTCATATAAATTTACTTTTTGTGTGGTTTTCTTTCTTGAATAATCAAGTAGATCACTTTTCTTTTTGTAAATTTCTGATTCTATTCCGAGGATAGCTAATTTTTTAAGAATCCTTACTCCATCATAATACCATAAAGGTTTTTTATAAAGATCAAATTCTTTTACATCATAGATTACTTTTTTTAGGTCAGGTGTTTTGATTCCTGCTATTTTAACGACACCAAGTTCGACATCACTAACGGATATTAAGCCAGGTTCGAATTCATTCCATAACCCTGATAGATAATCGTAATTTTTTAAAGATTTAGCAAGCTCTTCCAATAATTCTTCAGAACGTTTTTTAGCTTTCTTTACTTCTACACGAAGAGCTGCCTCTTTGTTTTGAAGAGTTGGAAGTGCATTCGTTCTAACCTTCAACTGTTTGTCGAGGTTGTTTAGCGAAGTCTTATTATATTGGAATTTAATTGCCATTTCTTATTTATTTTTCTGCTGGTTTCCAGTATTTTTCTATTAAATCTGCTTTGATACCAGTTTCTGCTTTAGTGAAATATTTACCAAATAATTCCCAAGCTGTATCAAGCATTTCGTCGATCTTAATATTAACATCAATCGCAAGTAGTCGACTTGAATATTCTTTGGCATAATCAAGGCAACGTAGATCGTAGTCGCTCAAATCAAATCCATTTTCAAGTTTCGTCTTAGCGTTAGCAGCATCAGCATACAAACGTACGCCAGCGTTCATAACCTGAGAGTGATCTTCTCTTGTTTTCTTACCAATAACTAATTGTTTTAGACGAGATAGAGATCTGAATGGATCGACTATGACTTTTCCTGTATCTGAATCATTTCTTAAGAAGAGCTGTCCTTCAGTAATATAACCTGTATTATCAGGGATAGCATGAGTGATATCTCCATCATTTAAGGTAGTTACTGCTATAATGGTTATAGAACCACCTGATGGTAGTTGAACGGCTTTCTCATAAATTTTAGCCAAATCAGAATATAGTGATCCTGGCATTGAGTCTTTAGATGCTATCTGATCCATACGATTACTTACTATACTCAAAGCATCAGCATATAATGTCATGTCTGTAAGTAATACTAGTACTTTTTCATTCTTTTCTACTGCGAAATATTCAGCTGCAGTAAGAGCAGAGTCAGGAATTAAAAGTCTCTCAATAGGAGGTTGTTCCGTAGTATTTACGAAACTTATAATTTTCTTTAATGCTCCAGCACTTTCGAAAGTTTGTTTGTAGAATAAATAATCATCATTGGATAAGCCCATACCTCCAAGAATAATCTTGTCAACGTCTGCTCTAAGAGCTACCTGAGCCATAACCTCATTATATGGTTGGTCTGAATTGGCGAAGAAAGGTATTTTTTGACCTGAAACTAAAGTATTATTTAAATCAATTCCGGCTATACCAGTAGGTATTAACTCAGAAGGTTGCTTTCTTTTATATGGGTTTACAGATGGGCCACCAATCTCTACTTCTTTGCCTTCAATCTCTGGACCTCCATCTATAGGTTCGCCATAAGCATTGAAAAAACGACCTGAAAGTTCTTCTGATACTTTTAGAGTAGGGGCTTCTCCAAAAAATATTACTTCTGCGTTAGTTGGAATATTTTCGGTTCCTCCAAAGATTTGAAGTGTAACCTGGTCTCCTTTCATTTTAACTACTTGAGCTAGTCGTCCATCTACTGTAGCAAGTTCTTCGTTTGAAACACCTTGAGCACGTAAAGATATAGTAGCTTTAGTAATGCTCTCAAGCTTTGTGTATATTCTTTGAAATGCTTTATTGTTCATCTTTCAATATTTTAGTAATTTCTGATAAATATTTATTGAACTTGTCACTTTTATATTCAGAGTAGTTCATCTGTTTAAGAGTATTAATTATCTCTTTATAGTATTTATTACAATCGTTGAAATCTTCGAACTCATGAGGTTGATGACATAGTTGAAGAACTAAATCAAGCATAAATTCCTGCCTATCCATAGGTGTTACAGAATCTATAGGATCGAAACCATCTTGTTGTAAAATAACAAAGTCTATTAATTCTGATTTCCAATAATCTTCATGATATGATATTGGAACGCCATCATCTCCTAATATATTTATTTGTTCGTAAGCTTCTTTACCTCTCAGAATTAAGTTTTTAGATTCTAAGACCATATTGACCCAATTTTTAGAAACCTTTTCTGTAAGATATTGCTGAATTTCTGGATATTCAAGATATTTTGAATATGAATCTACAGGATCGACGGCAGGGTAACGTTTTTTATCTGCACGATCTTGACTTAGGGCATAGAAACATCTAGCAGTCTTTTTAGTTGATTCAGTTACTGGTTCTTTTAGATTACCACCGGCAGGAGATACTGTTCCTATAAGTGTAACAGCACCAGTTTTACCATTGTGTAGATTGACTACACCTGCACGAGAATAGAAGGTAGAAATGATAGCAGATAAATCGACTGGGAATGCATCTGCACCAGGTAACTCTTCCATTCTATTTGACATCTCACGAAGAGCTTGTGCCCATCTTGAAGTGGAGTCTGCTAGCAACATGACTCTAAGTCCCATCTGGCGATAGTACTCGCATAATGTCATTGCCGTGTAAACTGAGGCTTCACGTGCTGCTACTGGCATATTGGAAGTGTTACAGATAATAGTCGTTCTATCCATTAATTTGTGTCCTGTATGAGGGTCGATAAGTTTTGGAAATTCTGCGAAAATCTCAACTACCTCATTGGCACGTTCACCACAGGCTGCCATTACGATAATGTCAGCTTCTCCTTGTTTGGCGATGGAATGTTGTAATACTGTTTTACCACATCCGAATGGACCAGGTATAAAACCTGTACCACCTTCTGCTATGGGATTAAAGGTGTCCATACAACGTACACCTGTCTCCATAACTTTATATGGTCTAGGTTTATCTACATAACCTTTAATTGGTACTTTTACAGGCCATTTTTGGGTCATATTGACTTCTATATCTAAACCTGCCGAATCTGTTAATACGGCTATAGTTTCTTTAACATTATATTTTCCAGCTTCTTTTAGACTCTTAATCTTATAAGTATCTGTAAATGTAAAAGGAACCATTATTTTATGAGATATCCAACCTTCTTGAACTTCACCAAGCCAATCGGAGGCGGTTACTTCGTCACCAACTTTAGCTAAAGGTTTATATTCCCATTTTTTCTCGTAGTCTAATGCAGAAGTATATTCACCTTTTTTTAAGAAAACACCTTCCATAGTGGCTAGATTGTTTTGTAGTCCATCATATTTGCTCGAAAGAAGGCCAGGCCCTAATTCGACTTCAAGCATGTGTCCGTCAAATTCAACGCTATTTCCATTTTTTAGACCTCGGGTGCTTTCGTAAACTTGTACGAAAACATTTTTTCCTGTCACCTTAATAACCTCTGCCATTAATTTTTTATCTCTATCCAAGATGTAGCAGATTTCATTTTGAGCGACAGGTCCGTCGACTTGAACGGTAACGAGATTAGCAACTATTCCCGTAACTTTTCCTGTGGTTTTCATTTATATTTATTTTTTACAATTTTTCTTTATAAGTACTTTGAATTTCGTTAATGAAATTTTCAAAGAGTTGAGTGCCTTTTTCTTTATCTATATTATTCCATCTTTCTACTATTTTAGCTTTTACTAAAAAGCTAAGTATAACGTTTATATTAAAGAAATCAAATTGAGCGAATGTTTCAGCTTTATTCCATCTATAAGCGTCAATTTTCTGTTCTCGTTCAAGTATGTTTTCTATAAGTAGAATATTTTGAACTTCTTTATAAATTTCAGACCAAGTATCAATTTCACCGACAAGATATTTCTCAGGGTTGGAGACCTTAGTGCTGACATCAGTCTCACTCTTCATTTCTTCAGAAATGAATCTTACTTGAATATTGCGTATTTGATGGTCTAAATCTATGTATTTTTTTATAAAAGTATTCTTTAAAAGATTTACTTTATTATAAAATTCTTCATTTAGATTTATGGGATCAAATGATTTTTCCAGGCATGTGACAAGTTTTCTGTCTTTATCAGATAGAAATTGGAAGATATGTTCCCTAACTGTTTCATACGAAAAATCTTGTGGTTCAAAATTCTCCGATAAAACAGGAAGACCGGCAACTATGTAATAATAATTGTCCATATCTTTTAATCAAATAATAGTTTTTTCGTGTCAGGTCTTAAATATTCTGAGAATAATTGAGATAATACTTCATCGCTGAAACTAATCAAATAACCTCCATCTTTAGGTCCGATTTTGAAACCATGTTTAATATCTCTAGAGAAAGAAATAACAGGTTCACTGCCGAGTTCTTTAATTATGTTTTTTGTGATGAATTCATTCATCTCTTTTTTCTTAGCTTCCGGAAAAATGATATTCATATCTACAGGGTCTGTAGATTCTGCATTAAATGCAGTAGCTAATTTTATTATCAACTGTTTAAGAAACTCAGAATCATCAAGTGCTTGTGCTACAGGTTTATCTATAACTTTAGTAGTTATAAGCCCTTCAATCTTTTGTTTAAGGGCTGTATAAGAGTTATGAGAAGCCATTTTAACATCATCAGCAGCTTTTGATTTTAAATCTTCAGCTTCTTTTAACGCTTTGTTAATTATGCCCTCGGCTTCTTTTTTAGCTTTAGCTATAATACTATTATACTCATTCTTAGCTTTGACTTTCAAGTCTTCGGCTTCTTTTTGTCCTTTAGATAAACCTTCTTTGTAAAGTTTATCTGTTAATTCTTGCAATTTGTTTTGCATATTATATAATTTTATTTATTCCAAGGTTTAGCGTTGATATTTGATAATATAGCTATGATTAATTAGCTAAAAATCCTAATAATATACCAGCAGCGACTGCACTACCAATTACTCCTGCTACATTAGGCCCCATAGCATGAGTTAATAAGTAATTTTTCTTATCATATTTTAATCCCTCATTATTTGATACTCGTGCTGCATCAGGAACGGCAGATACACCAGCATTTCCAATAAGAGGATTAACTTTATTTCCTTCTTTAAGAAATAGATTCATTATTTTTACAAATAATACACCACAGAAAGTTGCTATGACGAATGAAAATGCACCAAGAGCAAATATCTTTACTGAATCCCATTTCAAAAATTTATCTGCTTGGGTAGAGCAACCTACTGTTAGTCCAATAAGAATAGTGATAATATCGATTAGAGCTCCACTAGCTGTATTTGCTAATCTTCTAGTAACACCACTTTCTTTAAGTAGATTACCGAAGAATAACATTCCTAAAAGGGGTATTCCTGATGGTACTATAAAGGCAGTAAGCAGAAAACCGATAATAGGGAATAATTTTTTCTCGGTAGCTGAAACTGCTCTAGCAGGTTTCATTCTTATTAATCTTTCTTTTTTAGACGTTAGCAATCTCATTATAGGAGGTTGTATCACAGGAACTAATGCCATATATGAGTAAGCTGATACAGCGATAGCGCCCATTAAATCTGGAGCTAATTGAGAAGAAAGGAATATGGCAGTAGGACCATCTGCTCCTCCGATAATACCTATAGCTCCAGCTTCTGCTGGATTAAATCCTAAATGAAGGGCTATAGCATATGCTCCAAAAATACCAAATTGAGCAGCAGCTCCGATTAATAGTAATTTAGGATTTGAGATCAAAGCTGAAAAATCAGTCATTGCACCTATACCTAAAAATATTAATGGAGGATAAAAGCCTCTTTGAACTCCTTGATATAGAATATTCATCACTGAACCTTGTTCATAGATACCTATGTTTAGTCCAGTGAAAAGTGGAATATTACCTATTATCATACCGAAACCAATAGGTAAAAGTAACATTGGTTCCCATTCTTTTTTGATAGCTAAGTAAATAAAAATTAAACCTATAGCTATCATTAATAGATACTGGTAATTGCAGTTAGCGAAACCAGTATAATGCCAAAATTGCCTTAGATTTTCAATTATCATAACTAACCTATAGTTACTATGGGTTCTCCTTCAAGTATAGAATCACCCTGATTGACTTTTATGCTTGTAATAGTACCATCTACAGTAGCTTCAATGGCATTTTCCATTTTCATTGCTTCAAGAACGGCTACAGATTGACCTTTTTTGACTGAATCACCTTCTTTAACATTTACAGATAAAATTACTCCAGGAAGAGGGGATACGACAGTATCTCCACCTGCAGGAGCTGCGTTATTCGTAGTCGGTTTCGCTACAGAAGCCGCAGGAGCCGCACTTGGGTGTATTATTGGTTTTACTGTTTTGGCTTTAGAAATTGGTTTTTCGTATTGAACAGTAAATTCTGCTCCATTAACTTCAACTTTGGCTTCTTGACCTTCAACTTCGTTGATAACTACATTGTAGTCGTTACCATTTATTTTTAATTTATATTCTTTCATCTTAAATTATCGTTTATTTCTCTTTAATTCAGGAGTTTGTCTAAGCATATATATTTTTGAGCTCCAAGGAGAATAATTCTTTTTTGTGCGGTTTTGAGTTATTATGAAACTTTCCTCATCGTGTAGTTCATTATCCTTCATATACATATGTAAAGCGAAAGATATCGCAGCATACGTTTCGGCTGAGGCTTTTCCTGTATTTTCATCGACTGGAAGATCTGCTTTTTCTGCATTGATTTTAAATCTTTTTAAAGATTTTTTGCCAGTGAATTTAAAAACAAGAGTTAAAATTATCAATGCTAAAAATACTACAGACATAGCAGTAATAGCTAAACGTCCACCATAAGGATCTTTGTCCTTCATCTGCTCACTTTTACTTTCTTTATTAGTTCCATAATTTACAGAATATGGTGAAGCATTATCTAATATTACTATTTCTTGTTTGTATTTATTATTAGCATATTTTTGGTCACTAAGCCCGAAAGTTTTATCTTCTGGGATATTTTTAGGAATTGATACTCTATGAAGAATATGTTTTCCGTCACTACTTACGAAAAGTATTTCTTTAGCATTACTTAAGTCTAAAGATGTATGATATGTACCTTTATTAGCTTGATTGTCTGCCCAGAAAAGTTTAACTTGAAGAGGCTGAATCAAAGTACTATAGTCACCTTTAGGGATTTGGTACATTGTTAAATTATCGGGGTCGGTTGATAGATAACAGCCAGCTATTTGTACTGCACCATGTGATGAATTGAATATTTCTATCCATGGGACTTTTTCCCCATATTCATCTTGTACGCTATTGGTATTATGTAGCATTACTTCATTAATACGAATATCGCTCTGACTCTGTGCAGATAAATTAGCTCCTGTTAATATTAGTAACCCTGATAATAATATGGATTTAATTTTATTCATTATTTTATCTTATTGGGTTATAAAGGAAGATTATCGTGTTTTTTAGCTGGATTAGTAAGCTTCTTAGTAGAAAGCTGTTCCAAAGATCTTATTATACGGAAACGAGTGTTTCTTGGCTCGATAACATCATCTATATAACCGTATTTGGCAGCTTGATAAGGATTGCTAAATAAATCATCGTATTCTTTCTTTTTAGCATCTGCTATCTCAGCCTTTTTAGCTGGATCTGTTTCAGCTTTAATATCTTTAGAATATAATACTTTTACTGCTCCATCTGCTCCCATTACAGCTATGTTAGCTGAAGGCCATGCATAATTGATATCTCCACGTAATTGTTTACAACTCATTACGATATGAGAACCTCCATAAGATTTACGAAGAGTTACGGTGACTTTAGGAACTGTAGCTTCTCCATATGCATACATAAGTTTAGCCCCTTGAACTATAATTCCACCATATTCTTGTTGAGTTCCAGGAAGGAAGCCAGGTACATCTACTAATGTAACAATAGGGATATTAAAAGCATCACAGAAACGCACGAAACGGGCAGCCTTTCTAGAAGCATTTATATCAAGTACTCCAGCTAAATATTTAGGTTGGTTAGCAACAATACCTACAGATGTTCCACCGAAATGAGCGAAACCAACTATAATGTTCTTAGCGAAATCTTTATGGATTTCGAAAAATCTACTATCATCTACTATAGATCCTATTACACTATACATGTCATATGGAGCATTAGGATTATCAGGTATAATATCATTTAGTGAATCTTCAATTCTGTCAATAGGATCTTCTGTTGGAAGATATGGAGCTTCTTCTAAATTATTTTGAGGAAGGTAACTAAGTAAAGTCTTAATTATCTCCATAACTTCTTCTTCGGAATCAGCTGCGAAATGAGCTACACCACTTTTAGTCGAATGTACTGCAGCACCACCAAGGGCTTCTTGTGTAACATCTTCACCTGTAACAGATTTAACGACTGCAGGTCCAGTTAAAAACATATAACTAGTTCCCTTGGTCATAATAGTAAAATCAGTTAGGGCAGGAGAGTAAACAGCTCCTCCAGCGCAAGGTCCTAATATCGCTGATATTTGAGGTACAACACCCGATGCTAAAATATTTCTTTGGAAGATTTCTCCAAATCCGCCTAATGCATTAATACCTTCTTGAATACGTGCTCCACCAGAATCATTAAGGCCAATAATCGGAGCTCCCATTTTCATGGCTTGATCCATAACTTTACACATTTTTTGTGCCATAGTCTCAGATAAAGATCCTCCGAAAACTGTGAAATCTTGAGCATATAAATAAACTAATCTTCCAGATATCGTAGCGTAGCCAGAAACAACTCCATCACCTAGGAATGTTTTAGAATCCATACCAAAATTGGTACATCTATGTGATACAAACATATCAAATTCTTCAAAACTTCCTTCATCTACTAACATGCTAATTCTTTCACGGGCTGTATATTTACCTTTTTTGTGTTGAGCTTCAATTCTTTTCTCACCACCACCAAGGCGCGCTTTATCTCTTAATTCGATAAGCTGCTTAATTTGCTTTAGCTGTTGACTCATATTATTTCTATATTTTATTCTATTAAATATTGTTTTTTTTCAAATATAACAAAAAATACGCCAGTGATTAAAAATCACGTGACGTATTTCCTATTTTTTAAGATTTAGTTCTCAGATTGTAAAGTATTGTAAACATTCTGCACATCATCATCTTCTTCTAATGCATTTATTAATTTATCTAAATTAACCCTATCTTCGGGAGAAGCTTTCTTTAGATCTACATTAGGAATTCTTTCAAAACCACCAGAAACTATTTTAAAATTATTCTCTTCTAAATAAGTTTGAATTTTATTATATGATTTGAAAGCTCCGTAAATGTTAATGATATTTCTTTCTTCTTCGTCCTCTGCTGTATCATCTGTAAATACATCATCTACATCATAATCTATTAATTCAAGTTCTAATTCATCAAGGTCAATGGGGTCTGGACTTTTTACTTTGAAATAACATTTATGGTCAAACATAAACTCTACACTTCCTTGAGTCCCAAGTGAGCCATTGAATTTAGTGAAATAACTTCTTATGTTGGCCACTGTTCTATTATTGTTATCTGTGGCTGTCTCTATTAAAAATGCAACACCACCAGGACCATAACCTTCAAAAACAACTTCTTTATAATTTCCAAAATCCTTTTCGAAAGCTTTTTTTATCGCTCTTTCAATATTTGCTTTAGGCATATTTTCGTGCCCTGCAGTTTGAATAAGAGTTCTAAGTCTTGGATTGCTTCCCGGATCCGGTCCACCATTTTTAGCAGCGATTGTTATTTCTTTTCCGATTTTAGTGAATGTGCGGGCCATGTTGCCCCATCTCTTGAATTTTCTTTCTTTTCTAAATTCGAATGCTCTTCCCATATATTTTTATATTTTATTTTTCTATTTTCAAACGTGATATATATTTATCGATTTGATAACCTTCATATGTGTTAGGATATTTATCTTTTATAGTTTGATATAAAGAGATAGCTTTATCTTTTTCACCTAATTCTTCGGCTGCTAATCCAGCTTTAAGTAAATATTTAGCGGCATACATGTTATCAGCTTCATTAGCTGCTTTTTCGAAAAATACTATTGCTTTTTTAGTGTTGTCTAATCCTACATAAGCATCACCTATGCAGCATAAAGCTCTAGCAGAAATAAGAGGGTCATTACCTTTATATTTGCTTAGGTAGTCAATAGCTTCTTGATACTTGCTTAAGTTAAGCTCACATACACCTGCATAAAAATACACAGCTTCTCCAGCTTTATTACCATATTTATTTATTACTTGTTCAAAGCCAAGTGCATTCCCATCACCTTTAAGTGCTGTTTCAAATTTATCAGCACGGAAAAATTGTTCAGCTAAATAAGTTTGGTTAACGGCTTCTTGTTTAATAGGTTTTACGTAAAATTGAATAGTTAAAACAATGATAGCTGCTACAGCTATAACACCAACTATAGACCAAGTGACTACTTTACTGTATTTTTGAAAAAATAATTCAGTTTTAGTAACTGCTTCTCCAATTTGTTGGTCTTGTTCTGAGACTTTAGTTTTTTTATTTGCCATTTTTTACAAATTCTATGTTAATTTTTATTTTAATTCTACTATTTTTATAATCAAGATTGCAAATTTACAATAAAAAATCTAATGACAAATTTATTTACAATTAATTTTTATCTTTGTAGATATTATTAAGATATATGTTTTTACAAAGAATAACTTTAACTGATTTTAAAAATATTGAGAAGGCGGATTTAGAATTTTCCTCTAATGTAAATTGTATTTGTGGAAATAATGGAGAAGGTAAAACTAATTTATTAGATGCTATATACTATTTATCTATGACTAAATGTTTTACTGTCTCTTCAGATGTTTTTACTCTAAGAGATGGAACTAATGAATCTATTCTTTATGGAAACTATATTAAAGATGAGTTAGAAGAAAAAATAGCTATATCCGTCAGGCGTAAAGGAGAGAAAGTTATAAAACGAAACTCAAAAAAATATGCTAGAAAATCCGACCATGTTGGCTTAATACCGGTGGTAGTCGTATCACCTTCTGATACTTCATTAATTAATGACTCTGGAGAAGAAAGAAGAAAATTTATGAATGCTATTCTTTCTCAAACAGACCATTTATACCTTCGTGCTGTTCAAGCATATAATAGAATTATTTCACAAAGAAATAAGGTTTTAAAAGATAATAATCCCTCAGAATTTCTTTTGGATACTCTTTCTGATCAATTATCTAAAGAAGCTTCATATATTTATGAAAAAAGAAAATCTTTAATTAAAAGTCTATCTGAAGAAGTTACTGAATATTATAAAGAATTATCGGGAGATAGAGAAAATATAAATATGAAGTATAGTTCTGATTTGGATAAAGGAAGTCTTAAGGATATACTACAAAAATCAAAACAACGAGACAAAATCCTACAATATACTTCTCAAGGAATACAGAGGGATGATATTATATTTGAGATGAAAGGTTTTCCAATGAAAAAAACTGCATCTCAAGGACAGCAAAAATCTTTTTTAATAGCTATAAAATTAGCACAGTTTTCTTTTATGAAAAAGTTATATGGTTTTTCACCTATATTGTTATTGGATGATGTGTTTGATAAATTAGATATACGAAGAGTGGAAAATCTCATTAAAATGGTCGCAAGCAATGGTTTTGGACAAATTTTTATTACAGATAGTAATAAAGTGAGATTAACATCTATTGTTAAAGAAATAACTAGTGAAAATAAATTTTTTATGGTTAAGGAGGGACAATTTGAGTAATGAGATATAATAAAGAAAAACCATTAGGAGATGTCCTTAAATTATTTGTAAAAGAATTCAAATTAGAAAAAGGACTTCAAAGAACTCACATTTTCGCAAGATGGAATGAAGTAGTTGGCCCTGTCGGGGCGAAAGCTACTGTTTATCAATTTTTTAGAGATGGTATCTTATATTGTACTATTTCTTCATCTATAGTTAGAAATACTATGTTTTATCAATTAGATACTTATATAAAAAGAATCAACGAAGTCTTCGAAGATGATCCTGTCAAGAAAATAATTTTGAAATAAATTTTACATCAGAGGACTTACAAGCCTTCCTATAGACTCGTAAATACGAGCTCGTTTAGGCCTTTTATGCCAAGAATCTAAAGTAATATGACTACATGAAAGTAAATCTTTTTCAAATTGACTCTCTACTTTTTTAGCACAATCTGCATTATAAAGGATAGAAGTAATCTCGAAATTTTGTTCCATACTTCTATTGTCTATATTCGCAGAACCAATTATACAAAATTTATTATCGAAACTTAGTACTTTAGAGTGATTAAACCTTCTTTTGAAAAAATAAATATTTACCCCTGCTATAAGTAATTCCTTAACATAAGATCTTGTAGCCCATCCAGAAATAAAAGTGTCTGATTTTTCTGGAATCATAAGATAAACTTTTACCCCTGATAATGCTGTTATTTTTATAGCATTTAACATAGTAGAAGAAATAACGAAATAAGGAGTGTTAATATATATATGATCTTTAGCTTGTAATATAGCAGATGTATAACATTGCATAATACTAGCCCATTGACTATCTGGTCCGGATGTTACTATTTGTGATAGAATAGAATTAGTATCTAATTTTGTATTTTGATGAGGTGAAAAATGAAAATTAGGAAAATAGTTATGTCTTCTAGCTATATGCTTATTTAGTACGAAATATCTATCTAAAAGAAAACTTGATTGTAGAGAATCGACACTCTGTCCTACTATTTTAATATGAGTATCACGCCATTCAGTATAATAATTATTAGAAAGATTAACTCCTCCTAAAAATCCAGTTTTACCATCTATAATAAGAATCTTACGATGATTTCTATAATTAGCTCTTAAAAGAAAAGGTCTAAGAGGAGAGAAAGGAATTAATTCTACACCAGCATTAGAAAGTTCAGATAAATATTTTTTAGAAAGTCCATGAGCCCCAAATCCATCATAAATTAATCGAATCTCTATACCTTCTTGACTTTTGCGAATTAAGATGTCTTTTATGCGATTACCGACATTGTCTTCTTCAATAATATATGATTGAAGATGAATATATTCCTTAGCCTTTTCCATTTCCTCACACATAGCATCAATCGCATCATGTCCTGAGAAATATATTTCTACAGATTTATCAATACTAGGAATACTTAAATTACTTTTAAGATTTAAAATTATGAGTTTATGAAATTCCGCTATATCTTTTGGTAATATATCTTTATTAGAAAAAAGGCTTATATATTTATCTGCAAGCTTTTTCTTATATCGTAAATCTCCGTTACCCTTCTTGTTATATTGATATTCTTTGCGAAAATTGCGACCAAAAAGAACATATAATAACAAACCTATATATGGTAAAAGTATCATTATCATAACCCAGGATATAGTTTTCGATGGATCTTGTTTTTTTCCTATAAGTGAGAAACAAGACCAAATAACTATAATCCAATTAGCAGCGTATAAAATAGCTGATAATATAGTCCAGAAATCTTTTTCCATTTTTTTATTATCTATTTTTCTCCTGTGTAAAGATAGGCAATTCCTCCTGTTAAGCTTTTATATTCGATTGATTTATAATTATTTATTTCAAATTCTTCGCAGAAATATTTTTCTTGTGGAAAAGATAATGCAGATTCGGGAAGATATGTATATGCATAATTATCTCCAGAAATAGCCTTACCTATACGAGGAAGTATGTTTTTAAAATAAAAAGTATATAATTTATTCCATAATTTATTTCTAGGCGTCGCGAATTCTATAATAGCAAAAGAACCCCCAGGCTTGAGGACTCTTCTAATTTCTTTTATACATGTATCACGATTATTAAAATTTCTTATTCCGAAAGCTATAGTTACAGCATCAAAATAATTATCTGGATAAGGAATATCCTCCGCAGAACCCTCTTCGAAAGATACCATCCCACTAGCAATAGGTCTCTTAGTCCTATTTATTTTATCAAGTTTAGACTTAGCTACTTCTAACATTTTAGTAGAAATATCAACACCTCTAACTTGATAACCTTCGCGTGCTAAAGCGAAAGCAACATCTCCAGTCCCGCATGCTAAATCTAGCATAAGCGGTTTACTATTGTTTTTTTTATTTAAGGCAATGCTAGCTTTTCTATCTGTATCACTTTTATCAGTATTTGCAGTTTCAATACTGCTTGAATACTTTTTATTTAAATATTTGATAAGTTTCCTTCTCCAAATTTTATCAATATTGAAAGACATAATATGATTAAGTAAATCATATCTAGGAGCTATGGTATCAAACATTTTAGAAATAGTTATAGCATCTTTTTTCATAGACTATTTCAAATAATCTTGAATATAACCTTCAGAAATGTCATCTATTCTCAGTTCTCCTTTCGTAACATGTCCAAGAAGAGTTAAAGAATATTTATTATCATACATTAATTCTACAAAATCATCTTCCTGATCACTATTTACACTTATAATAGCAATATATTTTGTTTTTCCATCAAGAAACTGATCTTCATCTATCTCTGAATCAGTAGTAATATCAAAACCAAGATTATTTTTTTCGCAACAAGCGACTAAACTTTTAAATAATCCTTCTTCGCTTATTGGAGATAAAGATGAAAAATATATGCTGTTTTCTTTCTTTTCTAGAAATGTTATGGCTTCTTTTTGTGTGATTATATATATCGTATCACTCTTTTTAAGGAAATCTGTATTCATTATATTTTTTATAAATATTTTGTGTAAAAGTAAACAAAAGATAGTATATTTGCAAAAAGAAAGCCCAGATGGTGAAATTGGTAGACATGCTACTTTGAGGGGGTAGTGCCAGTTATTTGGCGTGCAAGTTCGAGTCTTGTTCTGGGCACTTTTTTAATAGAACAATTATTCTTAAATTTACCAAGTTATATCATTAACTTAGTATCATGAATAGAGTCAATCCTACTAGCCTGAAAAAGCTTACAAATACCAATTATACTTCTCTAATGGAGAGGCGGATCAAAAAAATATTAATGATCTGTAGTGGCTATGATAAATATATTCTTGAAGAGGATGGACAAATAGAGTCTCAACTTTATGTAGAATATAGTGAACTAAATTTAAGTAACCCTCCTTCTTTTACATGGGTTAGTTCATCCCAAGATGCGATAAAATTATTACAGGAAAATTCAGATTTCGATTTGATTATCAGCATGTATAACCTCATCGACTTTGATTTGTTTTCTTATGCGCCTCGGATAAAAGCTTTGGCTGACAATATCCCAATTGTTTTATTAACGAATTTCTCCAGGGAATTATTTAAACGATTAGAAGAGACAGACCATTCATATATAGATTATATATTTAGTTGGCATGGCAATGCTGATTTGATAATGGCTATCGTAAAACTTATCGAGGATAAGATGAATGCCGAAGAGGATATAATTCATTCTGGAGTCAGAGCTATTCTTCTAGTTGAGGATTCTATTAGGTATTATTCTACATATCTTCCAGAACTATATAAATTAATATTGAATCAGAGTGCTGAATTCGTTAAAGAAGCGCTTAATGAAAATCAATTTAAATCTATAAAAAGAGCTCGTCCGAAAATTATTCTAGCTACAAATTTTGATGATGCTAAAGCAGCATATCAAAAATATAAAGATAATCTTTTAGGTGTAATATCTGATGTGGGTTTTGTCGAACATAAAGACGATGCATCTAAAAATGAAAAACTAGATGCAGGTATAGTTCTATGTAAAGAAATAAGAAAAGACAGGCCTTTTATGCCTATATTATTACAATCTTCACAAAAAGATGTAGCTATAGTAGCTAAGAAGATGGGGGTAGGTTTTATTGAAAAGTATTCTAAAACCTTGCTTATAGAATTGGAAGATTATATAGCTAAAGAGTTCGCTTTTGGAGATTTCGTGGCTAGAAACTTAGAAACAGGTGCGGAAATAGCTCGTGCTAAGAATCTTAGAGAGATGCAGGTGCTAATTAAAGAAATTCCTGACCGTGAATTGATTTATTATACATCGAAAAACTATTTATCAAAATGGTTCTATTCAAGAGGAATTTTTACTTTGGCTGTTAGTATGGAAAAAGTCAAATTGGAACATTTTGATAGTATTCCTTCTGTTAGAAAATTTATTCTTTCTCAGATTCAGGATTATAGAGTCTTGTCTGGACAAGGTATAGTAGCTCGTTTTGAGAAAAATACTTATAATAGATATATATGGTTCGCTAAAATGGGAAATGGTTCTCTGGGTGGAAAAGCCAGAGGACTTGCTTTTTTAAATAACATAATAAATAAATACGAGTTATATTCTAGATATAAGGGAATGAATGTGGGGATTCCTCGTAGTGTGGCTGTTGCTTCAGATTATTTTGACCAGTTTATTAAAAATAATGGATTACAGTATGTTATTAATTCTGATATTTCTGATGAAGAGATACTAGGTGAATTCGTAGCCTCCCGTTTACCTGCAAGATTAGTCGTAGAATTAAGAAAGTACCTTTCTACGATTTCTTCACCTCTGGCAGTGCGTTCAAGTTCTAAATTAGAAGATTCTCATTATCAGCCTTTTGCTGGTATTTATAAAACTTATATGATACCATATTCAAATAATGTGGATCAGATGTTAAGGATTCTTGGTAAAGCGATTAAGAGTGTTTATGCCTCAGTCTATTTTTCAGCTAGCAGGTCATATATTCAAACTACTGGTAATTTTATCAGTGAAGAAAAAATGTCTGTTATTATACAGAGTATAGTCGGTACTGAAGATCATGGATATTATTTTCCAACTATGTCTGGAGTCGCTAGAAGTTTGAATTTTTATCCTTTGGGAAATGAAAAGCCTGAGGATGGTATAGTTAATCTTGCTTTCGGTCTTGGTAAAGCCGTGGTCGATGGAGAGAGAACTCTTCGTTTTTCACCACGTTTCCCGAAAAAAGTGATGCAACTTTCATCTCCACGTATTGCCCTAAATGAAACTCAGAATAATATGTATGTCTTAGATTTGCGATCAGAGATGTTCCGCACGTCTGTGAATGATGGTGTAAATCTTAAGAAGCTGTCGGTTCAAGATGTGGATAAATTTAGAAATTTACAGTATGTGGCCTCGACATGGGATATGAATAATCAGCGCATGGTGCCGAATGTATCTATGCCGGGACAGAGAATTATCTCTTTTGCACGTGTTTTGGAGTATAATTATTATCCTGTAGCTCAGATAATTACTGATTTATTGGCTATTTGTAAGAAGGAGTTGGGTAGTGATGTTGAGATAGAGTTTGCTAGTAATATGGATGTCAAGGATGGAAAGCCTGCTTTGTTTAGTATTTTGCAGGTTAGGCCCATAACTCAGATGAAGGATGTGTCGATTCAAAATTGGGATAGTATAGATATAAGCGACCCTTTGATTTTTTCTGATTCTTCTTTGGGCTTTGGGGTTATCGAAGATGTTACAGATATTATTTATATTAGAAATGAAAATTTCGACAAGTCTAAGACTTATGAGATAGCTGAAGAGATAGGACGTCTTAATGCAGAGATGAAGGAGCAGAAGCGTAATTATATTCTGGTTGGTCCTGGGAGATGGGGCTCAAGCGATAAGTGGCTTGGAATACCTGTAAAATGGGACCAAATTTCAGAGGTTAAAGTTATAGTCGAGTGTGGCTTGAAAGATTTTAATATAGATCCAAGTCAAGGTTCTCATTTTTTTCAGAATATTACTTCTCTTGGAATAGGTTATATGACTATCAATCCATTTAGAGATGATGGAGTTTTTAATGAGGGTAAGTTAAAGAATCTTGAATGTGATTATGAAAGTAAATTTGTTCGTAGAGTGAAATTTGAAAAGTCTCCTCATGTCTTACTTGATGGTCAAAATGGAAAAGGTGTTATTAATTTTGTTGAATAAAAAAATCGAAGATTATGAATATTGTTTTTTTAGATGCTAATACAATTGGAGAAGATGTTTCACTTGAGCCTATTTCTGAATTGGGCCATTTAAGATTATATTCTGAAACCAAAGCTAGTGAAGTTAATGAAAGGATTAAAAGTGCTGAAGTTTTAATCGTTAATAAAGTAAAAATCGGAAAAGAAAATATAGATGCTGCTCCTCATCTTAAGTTAATATGTGAAGCTGCTACTGGAGTTAATAATATAGATGTATCTTATGCTGAGTCTAAAGGAATTCCTGTTAAAAATGTAGCAGGATACTCTACTGAGAGTGTGGCACAGGTGACATTTATGCATATCCTAAATCTAGTGGGTAATCCTTTTTATTTTGATGATTATGTTAAGTCTGGCCGTTATTCTTCTTCTGGATGTTTTACAGATGTCTCACATCCTTTTTATGAGCTGAAAGGTAAAAAACTTGGTATAATAGCTATGGGTAATATCGGTAGCAGAGTGGCTGAAATAGCATCTGTATTCGGTATGAATGTTTCATATTTTTCTACTTCTGGTACAGGACATAATAAAAATTATCCCTCTGTTTCTTTGGATGAATTGTTAAGTGAAAGTGATATAGTTACTATTCATGCTCCTCTTAATGAAAAAACTTTAAACTTGATTCAGTATGATGATATTTGTAAAATGAAACCTGGCGCTTATATCGTGAATATGGGACGAGGAGGTATTATAAATGAAGAGGATTTAGTTAAAGCATTGAATGATAAGAAAATAGCTGGTGCAGCTATTGATGTTTTTGTCGATGAGCCTATTCCCGCATATCATCCATATATTACAGGTATGAAAAATCCTTTGATGATTAAGTTCACACCTCATATTGGTTGGACTACCCGCGAGGCACGTATTAAATTAGTATCTATGATCGCTGACAATATCAAAACTATTTTATAGTAGATTGTTGTTAAAAAGAAGAAAAAAAGGTGTATCAATTTGATACACCTTTTTTATGTCTGCTGAGCAGGTCTATTTATAAGTATGGGGGATAATTGAAATTATTCCCATTCTATAGTTGCTGGTGGTTTTGAAGAGATATCATATGCGACGCGGTTTACACCTCGTACTTTGTTAATAATCTCATCTGATACCTTTGCTAAAAATTCGTAAGGTAAATGTACCCAGTCTGCAGTCATGCCGTCAGTCGAGGTTACTGCTCTAAGTGCTACTGTATATTCATAGGTACGTTCATCTCCCATAACACCTACGCTCTTGACAGGAAGTAACATTGCCCCGGCTTGCCAGATAGTATCATATAACATCATAGTGTCACCTGCTGCTATGGCTCCAGAGGCTGCTTTCCAATCTTTTGGAGCAGGAGTGTTAAGTAATGCATTTATGAAAATAGCATCTGCTTCTCTTAAAATTCTTAATTTTTCTGCAGATACTTCGCCTAGGACACGAATTCCTAAACCAGGACCTGGAAATGGATGTCTGGATATAAGACTGTTTTTAATTCCAAGAGCACGACCTACACGTCTAACTTCATCTTTGAAAAGAGTACGAAGTGGTTCAACGATTTTTAGGTTCATTTCTTTTGGAAGCCCACCTACGTTATGATGAGATTTAATGGTAGCTGAAGGACCATTGACAGAGGTCGATTCTATAACATCTGGATAAATCGTCCCTTGCGCTAACCAAGACGCATCTTTTATTTTTTTAGCTTCTTTATTAAATACTTCAATAAAAAGACCTCCTATGCATTTTCTCTTTTTCTCAGGGTCGGATATTCCGACTAGAGCATCTACGAAAAGTTTCTCTGCATCTATGCCTATAACATTTAAGCCCATATCTTTATATGAAGATAAAACAGAAGAAAATTCATCTTTTCTAAGAAGCCCATTATTAACGAAAATACAAGTCAGTTGTGAGCCTATGGCTTTATGTAATAGAACTGCTGCTACTGTAGAATCAACACCACCAGAAAGACCTAAGATTACATGGTCTTTACCAATCTTGTTTTTTAATTCTTTAACAGTGTTTTCGATGAAAGATGTTGGTGTCCAATCTCCTTCACATCCACAAATATTTAGAGCGAAATTAGATAAAATTTGTGCTCCATAGGTAGTGTGAAAAACTTCTGGATGGAATTGTACACAATATGTAGCTTCTCCTTTAATATGATAGGCTGCATTTTCTACATCTTCTGTCGAGGCAATAATTTCTGCCCCTTGTGGAAGTTTAGCAATAGTGTCGCCATGCGACATCCAAACTTGTGAGTTCTTGGGTATATCTTGAAATAGTGGAGAATCATTTTTTACAGTAAGCTGCGCTCTACCGTATTCTCTGGCTAATGAAGCATTAACTTCTCCTGAGTAATGTTGTGCTATATATTGTGCCCCATAACAAATAGCTAATAAAGGAATTTTTCCTTTTATAGAAGATAAGTCTATAGTAGGAGCTTTAGCATCTCTAACGGAATATGGACTTCCAGATAAAACTACGCCTACGACATCTTCGTCAAAAGATGGAGCTTCATTTTTTTTTGAAAATTTATTGAAAGGATATATCTCACAATAAACATTAGCTTCTCGGAGCCTTCTTCCTATGAGTTGGGTTACTTGCGAACCGAAATCAAGGATAATTATTTTCTTCATTATTAATAAATTTTTGTTACTTTTTCAAGCAATTTGTAAAATTTCGGACAAAATTAATAAAATTTATGTACTTTTGCCCCCCGAACAGGGAAAATAATATGCAGAAAATTAAAAACATAGCGATTATCGCTCACGTGGACCACGGTAAAACTACTTTAGTTGATAGAATGATTTATCAAGCTAATTTGGTTCGCAACACAGAAAAAGCAGGAGATCTTATTCTTGATAGTAATGATCTTGAAAGAGAAAGAGGTATAACAATTCTTTCAAAGAATGTTTCAGTACCTTACAAAGGTTACAAAATTAATGTAATCGACACACCAGGCCATAGTGATTTTGGTGGAGAAGTAGAACGTGTTCTAAATATGGCAGATGGAGTGCTTTTATTAGTAGATGCTTTTGAGGGAACTATGCCTCAAACACGTTTCGTTTTACAGAAAGCAATAGAACTAGGTAAAAAGCCAATAGTTGTTATTAATAAAGTAGATAAAGAGAATTGTCGTCCTGATGATGTAAATGAACAGGTATTCGACTTAATGTTTACTCTAAATGCTACTGAAGACCAATTAAGTTTTAAAACTATATATGGTAGTGCTAAACAAGGATGGATGTCATATGATTGGAAAAATCAAACTAATGACATTATTCCTCTTTTAGATACTATATTAGAAGAAGTACCAGATCCAAAAATAGTTGAGGGAACACCTCAAATGTTAATTACTTCATTACAATATTCACCTTATGTAGGTCGTATCGCAGTTGGTAAATTAACAAGAGGAACTCTTAAACCAGGTATGCCTATAACTCTTTGTAAAAGAGATGGCTCTTTCGAAAAACAAAAAATTCAGGATTTATTGGATTTTGAAGGTCTTGGAAAGAAAAAGGTAGATTCAGTACAATGTGGTGATATATGTGCTGTTGTAGGTATTAATGATTTCGAGATTGGTGATACTATAGCAGATTTTGAAAATCCAGAAGCCTTACCTCCAATTAAGATCGATGAACCAACGATGAGTATGTTATTTACCATTAATGATTCACCTTTCTTCGGACAAGAAGGAAAATTTGTGACTTCCAGACAGCTTAAAGATCGTCTTTCTTCTGAATTAGAAAAAAATCTAGCATTAAAAGTTAAACCTGGTTTGACTACTGAGTCATTTATCGTATATGGTCGTGGTGTTTTACATCTTTCTGTATTGATAGAGACTATGAGAAGAGAAGGATTTGAACTTCAGGTAGGTCAGCCTAAAGTTTTAGATAAAAATATAAATGGTGTTCGTTGCGAACCAATAGAGCATTTAACGATAGATTTACCTGAGCCAATGGTTGGTACTGCTATAGAGATGGCTACTAAAAGAAAAGCATCTCTTATGCACATGGAGACTAGAGGAGATAGAGCTTTCTTAGATTTTGAAATTCCTTCAAGGGGTATCATAGGTTTAAGAAGTAATATGATGACAGCCACTCAAGGAGAAGCCATAGTAGCTCATCGTTTTAAAGATTACGAGCCTTATAAAGGTGAGATAGAAAAAAGAAACAATGGTTCTTTAGTTAGTCTTGAAACTGGTACGGCTGTAGCATATGCTATGGATAAATTAAAAGATAAAGGTAAATTCTTCGTAGATCCAGGTGAAAAAGTTTATGCAGGACAGGTAGTAGGAGAGCACTCTCGTCAATCAGATTTAGATATCAATGTATGTAAAACAAAAAAACTTTCTAATGTTCGTGCTTCAGGTACAGATGATAAAGTAGTATTAGCTCCACCTGTTAAATTCTCTCTTGAAGAAGCTATTGAGTATATTCAAGCAGATGAATTGGTAGAAATTACGCCAAAATCTATGAGACTAAGAAAAATTTATTTAAGTCCAGTAGAGAGAAAACGTCGTAAAGGTTCTAATAACTAAAAAAATATTATATTTACCATTGTGGGAAAAGAAAATTAAGGAAAGATTTAATTAATTAAATTTTTTTTATAACTTTGCCGCCCACTATGGAAATAGGTGAAGACTATGAAAGTAGAAGAAAACGAGTATACAATCAATGTCAGAAGATTAGCTGATGGAAAACAGGAAATCAAGTATAGTCTTGATGGAAGTTTTTTTGATATGTTCGATAATGAAGACATATTGGATGCATCGTTAAAAGTGGTAATTGAGGTAGATAAAGGTTCCGGTTGGATTAATCTGACATGTGATATCAAAGGAGACGTAATAGTTCCTTGCGATAGATGTTTAGCTAATCTGACTTGTCCAATAGATGTTCATCATCCGATTAGGATTGAATTTTCAAAATACGGAAAAGGAACTGATAATGGAGAAAGTCTCGATGTTATAGTTTTAGGAGATAACGAAGGCGAAATTGATTTAGCTCAAACGATTTATGACTTTGTTTGTCTATCTTTACCTATTAAAAAGGTTCACCCAGAAGGAAAATGTGACCCTTTGATGTTAGAGAAAATGAAGAATATTTTGAAATAATTTAAAAATAATAATAAGATGGCACATCCGAAACACAGAATTTCTAAACAACGTAGAAATAAAAGAAGAACACATGATAAGGCATTTATGCCTACGTTATCAACTTGCTCTAATTGCGGTGCAAGCGTACAATATCATCACGTATGTCCAGAATGTGGATATTACCGTGGAAGGCTTATAGTTCAAAAAGAAGCCTAGTTGAATTTAAAAAATAGCCGAAATTTGTCTTCTTAAGAAGTAGGCGGATTTCGGTTTTTTATTTTATGACCCTTTCTAAGGTCTTACTTATTTGGCCCCATAGTTCAAGGGATAGAACAAAAGTTTCCTAAACTTTAGATTCGCGTTCGAGTCGCGGTGGGGCTACATAATAAAAGAGGATGTGTTATATTACACATCCTCTTTTATTATTAGATGAAGGAACTAAAATCTTTTAAGTTCGGATGATCCAGCTCCTCGTCCTTTATATTTACTCTTGGCAGAATTAAATTTATAGCGAAGTGTAAATTCAACCTTTCTAGTATCGTATCTATTACCTTGATGAAGTACCATCATGTCATTATAAAGTTGATTATTATCTTGTGCACCCTCAAAAATATCGTAAACTTTCACAGCTAAACTAAGATTATTATTACAAAGAGATTTAGTTACTCCACAGTTAACTATGAATTGATCTTTATATAAATACACATTTTGAGAATTACCTCGGCTTCTATAATTCGAATCAAAGTTAATTAACCAATCCGAAGTAAACCTGAATGAATTATTAAATGAAAAAACTGCAATAGGTTTATTTAGTTTAAATTCTTCACCATGGCTAGTTAGATTAAACCATTGTTTTATTAATCCAGCACTGACCTGAGGTGTCCAACAACCGAATGTGGATGATGAACTTAAATAAATAGTAAAAGAAGGCAGATGGTTTATATTCTTATATTTAATAAGAGAGATAGCTGGTCTATTCTCTAGCTGCTCAGTCCAATAAATAATAGCATCATGTTCATTTTTATAACTAAGCATAAGTTGTAAAAATTTCCATGATGAATTAAGTGTAATATCATGTATAACAGACGGATCTAAAAATGGATTTCCAGTTTGTAATGTAAAACGATTAGCATATGTAACATTGCTACTTAATTGACGATAAGAAGGACGCTGTGTTTTGGCTGTATAACTTAATTGCAGGCCAAGATTTTTCACTTTGGTGGCGAAAGATAAATTAGGAAAACATTGACTATAATCTTTACACTGCTCATCAATCTTTTTATCAAAGCTATAATAATCAGACTGTACATTTTCATAACGAAGTCCTGCTCCAAACATACCAAAAGATGTAGCGAAATTATATTCGATAAAGAAACTATTATTTTGATTTTTTATTTTTGTATTAGAAGATTCCACTACGTTTTCAGGATTAATATAAATATCTTTTCTAAAAGTGTTTGTATACTCATTGCCGAAAGATAAGTTGCCTTTCCATATAGGATATGTTAAAACTAATTTAGATGCGAAAAGACGATTTTTAACCTCATTATCAGAGCTTACATTACGATTTTCGAAATTCTTACTATCCTCTTCAGTAAGTGTATATGATGACTCCTTAGAAGTAAGAAAAGTACTATTATAATCTATATTTAATTTACCGACACTTCCATTATAATATGCGTTTATATTATGCGTAGGAAGATTATCATTATGAAAGGTCATATAACTATTCCAGGTGTCATATAAAACGTTATCGGCAAACATTTCATTGCCCATAGTGGCATGTCCTTTAATGTCAATAGGACTTGAATAGGTATATTTCGCTCCTAAAAAATGTTTAGGAGATATTTCATAGTTAATACCAGCTATAGTCGAAAAATTCTGCGATTTATTGGTAGCATAAACAGTATTATTCTGATGCCAAATTGTATCAGCATAGACAGTTTGCCATAATTTACTATCTTGTAATACTTCATTTTTAGAATATTTCACAGTACTAAAAATATCTAAACCATTAATACGATAATTCATATTTATTTGTTCAGTCAGGTCTGGATATTTAGACGCATAATAGCTTGAACGTAAATCGAAACCAAAACCATCTCCACTTTTTCTTATGGTAGTAATGCGAATTACTGCCTTAGTCGATGCATCATATCTAGCTCCAGGATTAGTTACGACCTCTACATTTCGGATATTCTCTGAACTTAGATTATCTAATTCAGACACATCATGAACCTGACGACGATTAATATAAATTAATGCAATACCCTTACCGAATACCTCGAATACTCCGTCTGATCCGGTAACCATCGGAATTCTTTGTAAAACATTATTAGCAGTTCCAGCCTTCTCAAGAACAGAATTTTTCACAGTCGTCACGAAAGCATCATTACGTACGACCATTTTCGGTATTCGAGCTTTAACAATAGCTGCACCAAGTAAAGATGCATTTTTTTTAAGAGAAATATTCAGGGCAATGTTTAAGTCTCTATTGGCAGCATCCTGCTTTTCTTGTTGTAGATGTACTATTTGGTCTAAATAACCAACGAAGGATGCACGTATGAAATATTTATTTTCAATAGATGTTAATGTTTGTTTAGTAGCAGGATTAACATCATTAGGAATTTTTAAAATAAAATTTCCTTTCTCATCTGTCGTGGTACCTGCGATAAGACTACTATCTTTGATTTGATAAAGTACCACATTGGCATAAGATATGGGTACTTTGTCATCTTGATCGACTACCGTTCCAGAAATAAGCGAAGCTGATTTCTGCATTGCCTCGTTTGATTTGTTTTCGCTCTGTGCAGATAAGTGAGTAGATAGCATTAATGATGCAATAAGCACCATTGCCTTAATTGATATTTTCATAATTTATTTAAAATATTTTACGTATAGACGCGACAATTGCTATTTTGTTACAAGGCAAAAGTAATAATTATTTGATATATTTGTGAAAAACATAGCATGTCAGATAAATGGATTAATAGTATTAGTGATTTTAAATCTTACTTGACGATAGAGAGGTCATTGTCGGGCAATACAGTTAGTGCTTATATAAGTGATGTACATTTTTTGATGGCATTCGTCGAGGATAAATTCAAATGTGAAAGTCCGAAGGCTGTTGATAAGAATATGTTACTCGAATTTTTAGATGAAATTTATAAATCTGGTGCTACGAAAAAAACTCAAGCTCGTAAAATAAGTTCACTTCGAGCCTTTTATAAATATCTGGAAATAGATGGAGTCATAGATAATAACCCTTGTGATTTGATAGATGTGCCTAAGATAAACCGTTATCTTCCAACAGTACTTTCTGTAGATGAGGTTGTTAAAATCCTGACGTCTGTGGATCTATCAGAGCCCCTTGGACATCGCAATAGAGCTATACTGGAAGTATTGTACTCTTGTGGGCTTAGAGTCTCTGAACTGGTCAATATGCGTCTTTCTGATGTGTTCTTTGATGAGGGGTTTGTACGAGTGATAGGAAAAGGAGATAAGCAACGAATTATACCTATAGGTGAACCTGCATTGAAAGCTATAGGGCAATATTTAAGGCAAAACGTGCGTTCAAGGGGATTAAGTGGGGCATCTAGCAGTGGAGGTTTACGAAAAACCGGGTCTAAAGATGAAGATATTCTTTTCTTAAATCGTAATGGAAGGAAAATGACACGGGAGATGATATTTATCATAGTGAAAAATGCAGCTAAAAAGGCCGGTATTACGAAAGATATCTCACCACATACATTCCGTCATTCTTTCGCTACTCATCTCGTGGAAAATGGAGCTGACCTTCGCGTAGTTCAAGAACTTCTTGGTCATGAAAGTATACTGACTACCGAAATTTATACCCATGTCGATAGTAGCAAATGGCAAGAGAGCATATTGAAGTATCATCCACGCTCTTAAGTATTATTTTTTTATATTTTTTTCGTAGTAAAGGCAATAGGGTGAGAGCCCGCATTTCTCACATAGTGGTTTGCGAGCAAGACATATACGACGTCCGTGGAGTAAAATTTGATGATGGAATCTCAAACGTCTCTCGGGAGCTATATTTTTAGTAAGCTCTTCTTCTACCTTTTCTACTGTTTTTCCTTTAGTCAATCCAATACGTTTAGATACTCTAAACACGTGTGTATCTACAGCTATTACTGGCAAATCAAAAACTATAGCAGCTATCACATTGGCTGTCTTACGTCCTACGCCAGGTAATGTTTGCAAATCTTCTAATGATGAAGGGACTGTGGAATTAAAATCTGAGACTAATTTTTTAGAAAGCCCCATAAGATACTTCGTTTTACTTGTCGGGTAACTAACCGATTTAATAAGTTCATGAATATCATTATAGGATGCTGCTGCCATAGCCTCTGGAGTTCCAAAACGTGACATAAGAGCAGGAGTGACTTTATTAATACGTTTATCTGTACATTGAGCAGATAAAACGACTGCTACAAGAAGCGAAAAAGGGTCACTATATATTAATTCTGTATCTGCATCTGGCATATTTACTGAGAACCAATCTAAAACCTTAGTATATCTTTCTTTTTTTAACATAGTAAATTATATAAGATCAGAAATATCTATCTCTTTAATGGCCTCTGGCTCCATTTCTTTAGTAGTCATATCCTCACATAATATAGTGCGAGAAGGATATTTCTCATATAACGAATGATTATGTGTTACCATAATAATAGCAGGACCTTCTTCTTCTTCATGGATTTTGATAAACAAGTCTTGAATTTCATTAGCTGTTACTTCGTCTAAGTTACCTGTAGGTTCATCTGCCAGAATAATATCAGGATTGTTTAATAGAGCTCGAGCTATAACTATTCTCTGCTGTTCTCCTCCTGAAAGGTTATATGGCATTTTATGGAGTTTATGTTTCATGCCAACAGATTCTATTACTTCATTAATACGTGCATCTATTTTGTTTTTATCCTTCCATCCTGTAGCTTTTAAGACGAATAATAAATTATCATAAATAGAACGATCCATAAGTAGCTGGAAGTCTTGGAAAACAACACCAATTTTTCTACGCAGATATGGTATCTCTCTCTTTTTAAGATTACGTAAATTGAAACCAGCTACTTCAGCATCACCTTTTTTAAGAGGATATTCTGCAGTAATAGTTCTTAATATTGAAGTTTTACCACTTCCAACCTTTCCTATTAAATATACCATTTCTCCTTTTTCTATGGATATATTTACATCAGTCAATATTAGATGTTTAGCATTTTCAATATTAGCATTCTCAAGTTTAATAATTGGTTTCATATGGTAATATTTATTAGACAAAAGTAGAAAAAATCATCTTTTATTCCTATTTTTGTTATTTAATAAAGTATATCAAAAAAATATGAATAAATTCATTAAAATAATAATGTTTCTTTCTTTGGGATTAACTATAGCATTTACTACATCTTACGCTCAAGGTAGAACAGGATTAGTGGATAGTTATAATAAGGCCAAAGATTTATATGAAAACGAGTTATATGCAGCAGCAGATAAGCAGTTTGATAAAACCTTGAATTTGCTATCTATTAACTCTGAAACGGAATTTCATATTAATAGAGCTGAAATAAGTGCTTATAAAGTCTTATGTGCTATTAAAATGAGAAGGAATAATATTGATGAGCTTGTAGCTAAATATGAATATCAATATCCAGAAGCTGTAGAATTAGCACAAGTGAAATTTTATCAGGCATCTTATTATTTTGATAAAGAAAATTATGCGAAATGCTTATCTATTATTAATGAAATACAAAATCAACGTCTTCCACGTAAAGAGATGTTAGATTACTTATTTTATAGAGCATATTGTAATATGAGAGTTGGAAATTATCCACAAGCGATAGCTGGATTTAATAAGATCAGATCCATTGTGCTCAATAAATATACTACAGAATCTAAATACTATCTTGCATATGTTTATTATTTAAATAAAGATTTTAAAAATGCTATAACTTTATTTGAAGAGTTAAAAAACTTATCTCAATATTCCCTATATTCTAAATATTTTTTGCTTGAATCACATTTCATGTTGAAAGATAATGCATATGTTTTAGAAAATGGAGAAAAGTTATTTAGTGAGTTGGATGGAAGTTATAAAATGAAGCTCGCTCGTATTTTATCAGAAGCATATTTTTCTGTTAATAATTCAAGAAAAGCCAAAGATTATTTTGATATTTATAGTAGTTCAGGTGCTAATTTAAGCAGAAAGGATAATTATTATTCAGGAGTAGTGTCATATTCTTTAAAAGCATATCTCTCTTCTATTAATGCGTTTGAAAAAGTAGTGGGCCCAAGAGATTCATTGACTCAGAATTCATACTATCATCTAGGTAATTGCTATTTAAAAGCCAAAAATAAACATCAAGCATTAATAGATTTTAAAAAGGCTTCAATGTATGATTTTGATAAAAAAATAAAAGAAGATTCATATTTTAACTATGCGAAATTAGCATTTGATATTAATTCAGATATAAGTGGGTTTAATAATTATTTGCAGATGTTTTCGAAAGATGCGAATTCAGATGAGATTTATTATTATATAGCTACAGCATATTTAATGCAGAAAAAATATCAAAAGGCTTTAGATATGATGACCAAGATAACTTATCCATCTAGTCAGGTATCTAATAATATTCAGAAAGCTTCTTTTTTCAGAGGAATGGAATATTTTCAGATGAAAGCTTATTCAAATGCTATAAGTAATTTCGAAAGGGCAGAAATTAAATATCCAAACTATAATGCGAGGGTAGCTGATTTGTCTAAATTCTGGAGGGCTGAAGCTTATTATAGAACAGGAAATTATCAGGAATGTATAAATATTAATAAACAACTAATTTCATCTACTTATTTTCACAGTACAGCTGAATATCCTGTAGTTTTCTATAATATAGCCTATGCATACTTTAAAAATAAAGATTATGTAAATGCTATAGAATCATTCAATAAATATTTATCATATCCACCATCGAAAAGAGAAATGACTTCTGAGGCTAAATTAAGACTTGCAGATAGTTATTTTATGACAAGTGATTATGAAAGATCTGCAGAATTATATGAAACCATTTATAAATTAAATTATGATGATACTAATATATATGCTGCATATCAAAGTGCTATAGCCTATGGCCTTCAATCTCGTCAGGATAAAAAAATAGAGATGTTAAGAGAAATCGTTGAGCAACATCCTAATTCATCTTATATTAATCAAGCGATGTATGAATTAGGAAGGACCTATGTTCAGCAGGGAATGCCTGATAAAGCAGAGATATTTTATAATAAATTGTTGACTACAAAAAATCAATTCCATAATAAAGTATTACTTGAATTGGGGATGATAGCCAATAATAAAGGCTTTTACGATACGGCAGTTAAATATTATAAGCAAATATTGACTAATTCTCCATATAGTGAAGAGGCTAAGGATGCTCTTTCAGGTATGGAATCTATTTATCAACAACAGAATAAAGCAGAAGAGTTTTTGGCTTACATAGATAAAATAGGAATGTCATCCGCTAAGACGGCAGGAGAAAAAGAAACTATGCTATTCAACTCTGCAGAACAGATCTTTTTAGATGGAAATATGCAGAAAGCTATCGTTTCTTTAAAGAGATTCATCTCTAAGTATCCCGAAAGTTCTAAAGTAATCCAAAGTGATTTTTATATAGCTGAGGCTTATCATAAAATCGACAAACCAGAAGAAGCAGCAGCATACTACCTGAAAGTTATGCAAAATGGAGAAGGTTCATTTAGAGAAATTTCCACTTTGTCATATGCTAAGATTTGCTATAGTTTGCAAGATTATCAGAAGGCTATTTCTGCTTATGAAAGTTTACAGTCCATAGCTACACTAGAAAATAATAAGTTCGATGCTTTGGTAGGTCTTATGCGTTCTTATTATAAAAATGGTGATAATGAAAAGGCTATAATGACAGGAGAAAAAGTACTTTCAACTGAAAGAGGACAAAGACAACTAAGTATAGAAGCGAATTATATAGTAGCTAAATCTTTATTAGTAAGAGGAGAAAGACAGAGAGCTATAACGATATTGAAAAAATTAGCTTCGAGCAGTGCTACTGCTGAAGGAGCTGAAGCTAATTATTTATTAATTCAAGATGCATATGATTCTGGTAAATTAGAAGATGTGGAAAATTTAGTTTATGCTTTTTCTGATTCTAATACTCCACAGACGTATTGGTTAGCTAATAGTTTTATATTGTTAGGTGATTCATTCGCAGAGAGAGAACTATGGAAACAAGCTGAAGCTACATTCGAAAGCATAAAAGATGGATATAAACCAAGGAATGCTAAAGATAATGTTCTAGAATTAGTAGAGATGAGATTGAAAAAAATAAAGGATAATATGGCTATGATCAAAGATACTACTGGAGTTAGTAGTACGATGGTTCAAGATAGCATTGCCATTAATAATAAGTAAAAGATTAATATGAAATATAAAATTATAATAATAGGAGTATTAAGTTTTCTAAGTGTAAGTAAAATTCAAGCTCAGCAAGATATCCATTCTACAGTAGAGGTTAATCGTCAGTTTGAAGGGAAGTTACTTAATGTTAGAAAAAGTGATTTAAATACTACATATTCAGATACCTTAACTCGATTTAATCTGAATTTTAATTATTCTATTTTTGATAAACCATATAGGGACTTATATGAATTCAATCCTTTACCATCTGTGGCTTTGAATTCTGTTGAGGTTAAATATCCTGTTTTTATGGCTAAGTTAGGGTTGGGCTTTAAAGGTACACCTGAGGCAGATATATATTTTACCCCTAATATATCATCTAATTTTTCTTTGGCTTTAAATCTTAATCATAAATCATTTTGGGGTAAACTTCCTTTAGTAGAAAATGATAATAGTATTTATAAGAATTCTGGAAGTAAAATTATTAGCGATAGAATGACCAATGGGGGAGGTTTTAAAACTAGATATCAGTGGAAGAATGGAGAAATAAATACATATCTTGATTACGATAATAATGTGTTTTTATATACAGGTATAAATACTGATTATATCGAAGATAATATTCCAGATATTTCTAAATTAGGAGATAGAAAATATCTTCATGATAATTTTTCACACAAGTTTAATCGTTTGATAGTTTTAACAAATGTGAAATCTAAAAAGTTGGTTGAGGCTCCATATTTTTATGATTGTAGTATGTTTTTTACTCGTGGTAAGAATAATCCGGGTATTACAGAGAGTATATTAAATTTTGATTTAAATGCTGGATTTTTGACTAAAAATAAAAGAAATCTTGTATTCGGTCTTAAAGTAATGCTTGATGCAGATGCTAGAGATAATAGCGATGATGATGCTAATACCTATTCAATGTTTAATTTTAAAGGACAATATAGAATAGATCGTGAAAAATATAAAGTAGGTCTTGGTTTAGTATTAGCTGCCGCAAGTTCTGAACATGAAAATATTTCAGATGTTTCTAATATAATGCCTGCTATTGATGCAGAATATAATTTAGTTAAGAATAATTTAACTATATATGGAAGAATCGATGGAGAAAATAATTTTGAAAGTTTCTATAAATTAAGTGGTATTAATCCATGGCTTTCCAAAAATCTAAATGTAGGTTTTTCGTCTATACCTATTAGAACCGCATTAGGTCTTAAAGGTCGGGTAGGAAGTCGCGTAGGTTACAACCTATTTATGCAATATTCAGATAAACAACATCAAGCTTATTTTATTGAAGATAGAGCTTCTGTATCTAATATTGATTTTATGGATTATAAGGAAATGACATATGGTGCTTCTATAAAATGGACTTCTCAGGATATTAGTTTAGGTGCCGATTTTAAATTTAATTCATATCTAGATGATGCATTCGTATTTATGTTACCTAAAGACGAACAAGATTTCTATTTTAGATATAATCTTAAAGAAAGATTCATCGCTAAAGTTACATTATATAGAAGAAGTAAGGTTAATGGAGTGCAGACTAATCAGTTAGAAGATTCAGGTGTAGAAGCACAAAAATTTCCTTGTACTATGCGAGGTTTTGCAAATCTTGGGCTAGAATTAAAATACATATTAAATCCAACTTATACTTTTTATATTAAAGGTGATAATTTGCTTAATCAGGATATTCAATATGTGTTAAATTATGCTGAACTTCCGTTAAATATTGGTGCTGGAATCTATGTTAAGTTCTGATTTTTTATTATCTTT
Source organism: Bacteroidales bacterium (assembly GCA_041668045.1). Classification (GTDB taxonomy): domain Bacteria; phylum Bacteroidota; class Bacteroidia; order Bacteroidales; family UBA932; genus JBAYDV01. The sequence goes on from JBAYDV010000005.1 coordinate 45,190, forward strand.
GTCTGTTTACATTTTTAAAATAAAATAGTAATAGCATTTACAAAAAATGTTAACTATATTTAATTTTAATAAACCGAAATTATTTAAAGATAAATAAAAAGAAATGTCAGAAAAAGAAGTTAACCAAGAAGTTGAAGATAATTATTCAGCGAACAATATTCAGGTACTAGAAGGTTTAGAAGCAGTTCGTAAAAGACCTTCAATGTATATTGGAGATGTAGGAGCTAGAGGTTTACATCACCTTGTATATGAGGTAGTCGACAACTCAATTGATGAAGCACTAGCTGGATATTGTAGTGATATCAATGTTATAATTCATAAAGATAATTCTATATCTGTTTCCGATAATGGACGTGGTATTCCTACTGGAATGCATGAGAAGGAAGGTAAATCAGCTTTAGAGGTTGTTTTGACTGTCTTACATGCAGGAGGTAAATTTAATAAAAGTAGTTATAAAGTATCTGGAGGTTTACATGGTGTAGGTGTCTCTTGTGTAAATGCACTTTCCATAAATCTAAAGGCTGAGGTTCATAGAGATGGACAAATTTTTGTTCAAGAATATTCTCAAGGAAAGCCTTTATATCCAGTTAAATCCATAGGTTCAACAGATGATCATGGTACTATTATAACGTTTAAACCAGATGAAGAAATTTTCAGTACTTTAACTTATAATTTTGACACCCTAGCATCTAGATTAAGAGAATTATCTTTCTTAAATAAAGGAATAAAATTAACTCTAACCGACGAACGTCAATATGAAGATGAACAAGTTCATGATGTCGAAGGTGATGATGCAGTAGCAGTAGAGAAAGTAGAAGAGCCAGTAAATGAAGGAGAACGTAAATTCAAATCCTTAGTTTTTTATTCAGAACTAGGACTTCTGGAGTTTATTAAATATCTTGATGGAACAAGAGAGAAAATTACTGAGAATCCTATTTATTTAGAAACTGATAAAACAGGTATTCCTATCGAAATAGCTATGCAGTATACAAATAGTTATAGTGAGAATATTCATTCTTACGTTAATAATATTAATACTGTAGAGGGTGGTACGCATTTAACTGGATTTAGAAGAGGTCTTACTACTACTCTTAAGAGTTATGCTGATAAAAATGGATATTTAGATAAATTGAAATTTAATGTTGACCCTGCAGATTTTAGAGAAGGTTTGACAGCAGTCATTTCTGTAAAAGTGGCAGAACCACAGTTTGAAGGTCAGACTAAGACTAAACTTGGTAATAGTGAAGTTGATGCAGCAGTATCACAAGCTACTAAACAAGTTTTAGAAGCTTATCTGGAAGAAAATCCAAAAGATGCTAAAAGTATAGTCAGTAAAGTTATATTAGCTGCTACAGCTAGACATGCAGCTCGTAAAGCACGTGAATTAGTTCAAAGAAAAACTGTAATGTCAGGAGCAGGACTGCCTGGTAAATTAGCAGATTGCTCTAGTAGAGATGCTTCTCTTTGTGAGATTTTCCTAGTCGAGGGAGATTCAGCAGGTGGAACAGCTAAAACTGGTAGAGATAGAGAGTTCCAAGCAATACTTCCATTAAGAGGAAAGATTCTTAATGTAGAGAAAGCTATGGAACATAAAATTTTCGATAGCGAACAAATACGAAATATATATTCAGCTTTAGGTGTAACTGTTGGGACAGAAGAAGATTCTAAAGCTTTAAATCTTAGTAAACTCCGTTATCATAAAGTAATAATCATGACCGATGCGGATGTCGATGGAGCTCATATCGCTACATTGATTTTAACTTTCTTCTTTAGGTATATGGTAGATTTGATTAGAAATGGCTATGTATATATAGCTTATCCACCTTTATATAGAGTAAAAACTAAAAAAGGAAATGTTGAGAAGTATTGTTGGACAGAAGATGATCGTAAAAACGCTATAGCAGAGTTAGGTGGAGCTAATGAAAACTCAGTAACTATTCAACGTTATAAAGGTCTTGGAGAAATGAATGCAGAGCAGTTGAAAAATACTACAATGGATCCTAAAACTCGTTTAATGAAACAAGTTACTATTGATAATGCAGCTGAAGCAGACCGTGTATTTTCAATGTTAATGGGTGATGATGTAGCCCCAAGAAGAGAATTTATAGAAGCAAATGCTAAATACGCTAATATTGATGCATAGCCATCAGTATTAGTTGTTTAAAAAAACAAATATATACTAATACCTAATTAAAAAGAATACAATGGATATTTTTGATAGAATCAAACTTGATGATGGTGGTCCATTAGGACAATATCGTAGAAGAGCTCATGGTTATTTCGCATTCCCTAAACTAGAAGGTGAATTAGCACCAGAAATGATGTTTAACGGGAAAAAAGTTTTAAACTGGAGCCTTAATAATTATCTTGGATTAGCGAATCATCCAGAAGTTAGAAAAGTAGATGGTGAGGCTGCCGTAAAATGGGGTATGGCTTATCCAATGGGCTCAAGAATGATGTCAGGTCAGACTTCTCTACATGAGAAAATGGAAAGAGAATTAGCTGATTTTGAAAAGAAAGAAGATGCTTTTCTATTTAACTTTGGTTATCAAGGAATACTCTCTACGATAGATGCAGTTACAGACCGTCATGATGTTATAGTTTATGATTCTGAAGCTCATGCTTGTCTTATAGATGGTATGCGTTTACATATGGGGAAAAGAATGGTTTATCCTCATAATAATATTGAAAAGTGTGAAAAAACTATTCAAAGAGCTTTAAAATTATGTGAAGAAACAGGTGGTGGAGTTTTGCTTATTACTGAAGGAGTATATGGAATGACAGGAGCACTTGGAATTCTTGATGAAATTGTAGCTCTTAAGAAAAAATACAAATTCCGTATTTTAATAGATGATGCACATGGTTTTGGAGTTATGGGAAAAACCGGTAGAGGAACTTCAGAACATTTCGGAGTTATGGACGGAGTTGATTTATATATAGGTGCATTCGCTAAATCAATGGCTACTATAGGTGGTTTTGTAGCAGGACCTAAATATGTAATCGACTTTTTAAGATATAATTTAAGATCTCAAATTTATGCTAAATCTCTTCCAATGCCAGTAGTTGAAGGCTGTTTGAAAAGATTAGAATTAATAAGAGGAAAAGAAGGTGATCGTTTACGTGCTAATTTATGGACTATAACTCGTGCCCTTCAAAATGGATTTAGAGAAAGAGGATTTGATATTGGACCTGCTCAAGCTTGTGTAACACCTGTGTTTATTAAAGGTACTGTTCCTCAGGCTACTGATATATGCGTAGATCTTAGAGAAAATTATCATATCTTCTGCTCAGTAGTCGTATATCCTGTAGTTCCAAGAGGCGTAATTATGTTTAGAATTATCCCAACTGCAGTTCATACACTAGAGCAAGTAGAGCGTACTCTAAATGCATTCTCAGATGTGCAAGATAAACTTAAAAAAGGATATTATAATTCAGACGAGATACAAGATAAAGCGATAGATTAATGTTTTCTTTTGATAGAAAAGTAGTAATAATAACTGGTGCTAGTTCTGGAATAGGACTGGCATCAGTTAGATTATTTGCCCAAAACAAAGCTTATGTAGTTTTAGCTGCCAGATCTGAAGATATAATTAGAAAAGAGGCTGAAGAACTTTCAAAAATAACGAAAACTTTAGCTGTTGTAGCCGATGTTTCCAAAGAAGAAGATTGCCGGAATCTGATTAATAAAACAGTTGAAAAATTTGGACAAATTGATGTCTTAGTGAATAATGCGGGAATATCTATGAGAGCGCGTTTTGAGGATTTGGATTTATCAGTATTGCATAAATCAATGGATGTTAATTTTTGGGGAACCGTGTATTGTACTAAATTCGCATTGCCCTATCTATTAAAATCTAAAGGTAGTGTGGTAGGAGTTACTTCTGTAGCCGGTTTTAAAGGTTTGCCTGGAAGAACAGGATATTCATCTTCAAAATTTGCTATTATAGGATTTCTTGATTGTTTAAGAGGAGAAACTATAAATCAAGGTTTGCATGTTATGGTTTTCGCTCCTGGTTATACGGCTTCAAATGTCCGTTTTAATGCTTTGTTAGCTGATGGAACTCCTCAAGGATCTACACCTAGAGATGAGAGTAAAATGATGACTGCTGATAGAGTAGCCGAAAAACTTCTTAAAGGTGTTAAACATAGAACAAGACAGATGATTCTTACTTCTGAAGGAAGAATAGCAGTTTTGCTTAATCGAATTTTTCCTAGATGGTTAGATTATATTGTCGTTAAGTTTATAAATAAAGAAAAATAATATTTTTCATTGCTCGTATAAATTAGATTTGATATGGATAGAGTAAAGAGATTTCATAACCCGAAAATATATATAGCATTAGCTATTACGTTAATATTATCTGTAATTATATTTCCCGATAATGAACGCTTTACTTATAAATATCAAAAGGGTAAAGTTTGGAATTATAAGACGCTTATTTCTCCAATAGATTTTCCTATATTAAAAACCAAGGCAGAATTAAATGCTGAAGAAGAAACGTTAGCTCAAAAAATAATTCCTTATTATAGTTATCGTTCTGAAACGGCTCGTAATGAATTAACGAAGTTATCTAAGTTACCTTATGATAATGAGATTTTAGATGCTTTTACCATGATTTATGATAAAGGTTTGATAGGCGAATTTCCCTCTGAGAATAATTTGGAAAAAATTATTATTGTCCAGAGAGGCAATAGAGCATCTGAAGTACCGGCAACCGAGATTTTTGATTTAAAAACAGCTAAACGTTATATTCAGACTATAATTGATTCTCTAGTGTTAAAGCATAAAAGTGATTCCATCTATAGAGAATTTTCCATTTCCGATTATTTAGTACCAAATTTACTTTATGATCAAACTAAGTCTGAGACTGTACATAAAGAAGCTATTGATTATATTTCTCCTACGAGAGGTATGGTTTATACTGGCCAATTGATTGTTTCCCAAGGAGAAATAGTAACAGCTGAAGTTAAACAACTTTTGGATTCGTATAAAGCAGAATTTGAATCAAATCTTGGCAGTACGGGGTCTATCTATGTTTTAAAGATAGGTCATACTCTAATGATAACTATTATTCTGATTTTAATCTTGGCTATAATATATTTTATTTATTCTAAAATTTTTAATAATATGAATAAATTTTATTTCATATTATTGTTATTTTTATTAGTCGAAATAGTGACGGTGTTTATAGGAGATATTAAGCCTAATAATCTATACATGGTTCCTTATGCCGTATTTGCCTTATATTTAGTAGCATTCTTTAAGCAGAAATTTTCGTTTCCTATATATGCTATTCTATTATTGCCTGTATTAATATTGTCTCCCAATGGAATAGAACTTTATGTAATGAATCTTTTCGTTGGAGCTATAACGATGATATCA
>JBAYDV010000006.1:0-49668 GCA_041668045.1 Bacteroidales bacterium
AGCATATAGAAATTTCCACCACCGCGACCTGTCATCGTCATAAAGAAAGCTATCACCATAATGATGACAGCTAATAATAAAATACTCATTTATTTTATATTATTTAATTTTTTATAAATTTTTCCAGGCTCCAGCGCTGAGATTAAAGGAGAGTAACCACCTTTTAGAATTCTTACATGCTCATAACCTAAACCTTTTAAATAAGTGAAAATAATCGTAGCTCTAATACCTGCAGAACAAAATACTCCGATTAATTTATCTTTAGGTATCTCGTTAATACGATCAGGAACTTCTGCTACAGTCATTTCCAATACGGGACAGAAAGAGTTTAAATGAAGTTTTAAATTTTCTTTTTCTTCTTTAGTCCTAACATCCAAAAATAAGGTATTTTCTTTAGCTAAAAAAGCATCTGCTGAAATAACATGACTACCTGTTCCAAAATAATTGAAATCCATTTTTCTGATTTCGTTTCCTAATTGATCCATAATAATGTTTTTAATTGTATTTTTTTAATGTTAAATTTCTAATATTTATTTAGCTGTTAAAGCTTCAACTGCAGGTTGATAAATTCTTAAACCACCAGTAAGATTATAAACTTCTTTAAATCCATTACCTAATAATATCTTCTGAGCTAAATAACCCCTTAATCCTACTATGCAATATACTAGGGTAGGCTGTTGTGGATCCAACTCAGACAAGCGACTTCTTAAATCATCCAAAGGAATATTATCAGTACCCTCTATAGGATCTTTACTAACTTCTTCCTTAGTTCGTACATCAATAACACGTAAATTTTTAATAGTACCCATTCCGTGTAAAGATTTATACATTTCTTTCCAATTTAAAATTGGCATTTCTTTAGTTAATACATTCGTCGCTACATAACCAGCTATGGCAATGGGATCTTTTGCAGACGAAAATGGGGGAGCGTATGCATGCTCAATTTTCATCAAATCCATAACTGTTCCTTTTATTTTAATAATCATGGCTAATTGATCTATTCTTTTATCAACTCCAATATGGCCAACGACCTGGGCTCCTAATAATCTTCCATCAGTAGACGAAAAAGTTAACTTGGTCATTAATTTACAAGCAGTCCACAGTTGGCATATGAAATGTGATGTCTCCTTTCAATCATTATAATCTCAGATTTTTCATCAATACGCCTAATTCTAGCGGCAGCTGTAGCTCCTCCAGCTACACCACCAATAATTATATATCTCATTTTTTATATATTTATATATGTTCACTGTTCGTCAAATTACGAACATAATAATCCAAAAAAAATCACACTTACGTCATGCACTGTTTTAATATCGACTATATATTCTACAGAGTCGATTTATTTTTATGCTATAACTTAATGTGAAAATTAATTATTGAGTTTTCTGGAAGAAGTCTGAAAATCGTTTTTTGGCTAATTCCCAATTTTCTCTATTAATGCAATATCTAACTTTCGGAGGTTCTATTTCTCCTTTAATTAATTCTGCATTTTTCAACTCTTTTAAATGTTGAGAAACTGTAGCTTTAGAGATAGGTAATACATCATAAATATTTCCAAAAAAACAACTATCCTGATTAGATAGAAATTCAAGAATAGCGATACGAGCAGGATGTCCTAAAGCCTTAGCTATTTTAGCTATTCGTTCTTGTTCTTCTGTATATTTTTTTTCTTCCATGATAGATGTTCTTTATTGTTCGCAAATATACGAACATTCTATTAATATTACAAAATAATTAAATTAATATTATACCTTCACATCGATTATTTCATCCCATGAAGTAGTGAAACGATTCGAAATATGTTCACTTTTTATAGATAACTTTTTATCAGATGAGGCCAAAATAACCGTATCACGACCTCTACGAGCATTAATCCCATCCAAAGTTCGCATTAATTTAGAATGCTTGTTACGATCTAATTTATCGAAAAGAGAAAGTTGGATATTATTAGAAGAATGTAGGTCAGACACGATAACACCTGCTTTCTTATAACCATAACCTTTTCTATATATTTTATCAATAGTGCTTACAGCTATCTTGACTAGTTCTAAAGTGCTATTAGTAGGTACTTCTAACTTAATAGGAAAACTTTGAAACATTTGTGGTTTATCCTCTCGAAACCGATTAGTCATAATATATATAGTAATCTGCCCCGCACAGCTATTCTGCTTTCTTAATTTCATGGCAATGGTGGTAGTAAATTTGGATACTGCTGCTTTAATCTCATCTACATCTTCGACGTCTCGGGAGAAAGATCTGGACACGCAGATAGTCTGTTTATCAGGCAATGTATGTTCGAAGGATATACAAGATATCCCATGAAGCTCTTTCCACGTACGAAGCCCCACTATGCTCATTCTTTTTTCTACCCAATCAGGGGAACAATGAAAGAAATCAAGAGCAGTAAACACATGATATTCTTTTAGCATTTTAGAATATCTTCTACCTATACCCCAAACGTCTTCTATAGGAAAACGACTCAAAACTTTTTCTATGTCTTTGTCTTTATATAAGAGACAAGCACCTTTTAAAGCAGGATATTGTTTGCATAACTTACTAGCTATCTTAGCTAGAGTTTTGGAAGGTGCTATCCCTATGCTAACAGGGATGCCGGTATTTCTACGTACGATTTTGGCTATCTTCTCCCCATTGCCCTTTAAAGATTCTAAGGGGAACTGAGAAAAATCTAGAAACGACTCATCGATAGAGTAAACCTCGATAGCAGGTGTATATGCCTTAAGGGTGTTCATAACCCTTTTTGACATATCTCCATAAAGAGGAAAGTTAGTAGAAAAGAGTTTGATGTCATACTTTTCTACTATATCTTTTATCTTAAAAACAGGAGTGCCCATTTTTATTCCCAGAGCCTTTGTTTCATTACTACGAGCTATTACGCAGCCATCATTGCCAGAAAGTACTAGTACAGGTTTTCCATTTAAAGATGGGTCAAAAACTCTTTCACATGAAACGAAGAAATTATTACAGTCGCACAGTCCAATCATTATCTCTAAGATTATTATTTCTTATTTTTCATATCTTTAATAAGGTAAGTGACTATACCCCATATGGTGAAATCATTATCTTCAGTTACTTTAATAGGAGAGTAATTTGTATTGGCTGGCACTAACCAAACACAGTCTTTTTCTATTTTTACTCTTTTCAGAGTAAATTCACCATCTATAAAAGCTACGGCTAGTGAGCCATCATAAGCTTCCAGACTCTTGTCTATTACTAGCAGGTCGCCATCATCTATACCTTCGTCTATCATTGATACTCCTCTGACTCTGGCGAAAAAAGTAGATGAAGGATTTCTTATTAATGCTTCGTTAAGATCTAGTGATATGTCAGTATAATTCTCAGCGGGAGAAGGAAATCCAGCAGCTACACCTGCTTCTGAAAAAGGAAGATTTATATGAAGGTTATTTTCTGGTTTTAATATTTCTAAATTATCCCCAATAATATTTTTATTATCCTTAGTCATATTATTTCCTTTTCTTTTTAAAAGGTTTTAAAAAACTACGGAAGAAAGATTTTATGATATGAATTTTATATCTTTTCTTTATGCTTTTATAAATTTCATATTTTACTTCCGATGCTTCTAAATTATTTAATTCAGCATATGCTTCAGAAACATATTTTATAATATTATCATTAGGACTAATATTTGATAACATTTTATAAATATATCTCGTCTTACATTCTTTCTTAAATTCTAGTCTATTTAAATCAACGAAAGAAAAGTCATATTGACCATTTCCTTTCTTGGTGACTAGAGCATTGCCGCTATTAAAATCTCTGCTGGTAATACCATTGTTAAGAAATTTAGCATTAATCAATTTAATATATTGACTAATAATAGATTTTTTATCTTCATCGCTATAAGTACTACTATTAATAATATCCTCTAATACTTCTGTATTAGACTCATAGACACATATATATGAAGAATATTGCAGTACGTTATACTTAGAAAATTTATCAATATAGGCTATAGGAGAAGGAGAATTAATACCTAAATTAAGTAATTTTAAAGCATAATCATAAGATCTTTTAGCTTTACTCTCTCTAAAAGTACCATAGGCCCAACGATTAAATAAAGTAAGTCTACCGAAATTTTTAACGCAAACTAAGGTATCATCCCAATTAAAAATTTTTATAATATTTCGATGATCTTTAATAGTATCGCCACCTTTATCGAAATTTTTATCAAGTTCATTAATAAATTTATTTAATGATTTAAATTCAGGATTAATCTTTATAATGATTTTTTTCATTTGTGGTTTGCTAAATTATTTGTCGTAAATTTATTTAAAAATATAACGCAATATAATACTTTTTACTAACTTTGCCATAACTGTTAGGGGTGCTTCATTATAAGAGGCTGAGAATATACCCTTTCACCTGATATGTATAATAACATCGTAGGGAAATGGTCATAATAAGCTTATAAAGCGAAATTCTTATATAAAACCGTTTCTGCAGATGCAGGAGCGGTTTTTTTTTGATATGAATTAAAATATAAATAAAAATTAGAACAATGGATATACAAGACACCTTTGATCAATATGCTTCAGACTATGATAGCTGGTTTATAGAAAATAGCGGAGTATTAGAAACTGAAGCCAATCTGGTCGCTTATTTTTTAAAAAATCCAGGAGATACATTATCCGTAGGCTGTGGAAGTGGACTCTTCGAATCAGTATTACGTAAAAAATATGATATAGATATAAGATATGGTATAGAGCCTGCTCATGGTATGGCGGAAATAGCTCGAAAAAGAGGAATGACAGTCGAAGAAGTTACAGCAGAAGAGGCTGACTATGGAGAAAATAAATATGACACTATAATGTTTAACGGAACTCCATGTTATATAGTAGATCTGCAAAGTGTATTAAAAAATGTATATAAAGCACTTAAACCAGGAGGAAAAGTCGTAATAATAGACATACCAAAAGAATCAGGTTATGGAACACTATATAATTTAGCTAAGACACTAGGATCATGGGATCATCCATTACTAAAAGATGTCCATCCACAAGATCCATATCCTATGGAATTCGTGAATGTTATGCACTGTAGAACGACAGATGAAAAGGTCGATATGCTAAAAAATGCAGGCTTCCAAGATTTCGAATATGCACAAACACTGACTCGTCACCCTTTATATTCCAATGGAGATGTAGAAGAAACTATTCCAGGTTATGATAAAGGAGATTATGTAGCTATAAAAGCCATTAAAAAATCTTAAAAATACATCCAAGACAATGTCAAACATAGAAAATATAATATCTCTATTATCGAAGGTAAGGGAAAAATCTCCCTTAGTACATAATATTACTAATTTCGTAGTAATGAATAATACAGCCAACGCCCTTTTGTCCATAGGAGCATCCCCAGTCATGGCACATGCTCAAGAAGAGGTAGAAGACATGGTTTGCATAGCCTCATCATTAGTCCTCAATATGGGTACTCTAAATAGCGAATGGGTGGCATCCATGATAAAAGCGGGAATTAAAGCTAAAACTAAGAATATACCAGTCATTTTCGATCCAGTAGGAGTAGGAGCCACACCCTATAGAAAAATAATGGCAGATAAAATTATCGAAGCATGTCATCCCGATATTATTCGAGGCAATGCATCAGAGATTATGTCGTTATGTGGTCAATCAATCACGACGAAAGGAGTAGATAGTACAGAAAAAACATCATCAGCACTTCAAGCAGCCAAGATATTAGCTACTAAAGAAAATTGCATAGTAGTAGTAAGTGGACAAGTAGACTATATTACCAATGGAATAAAATCAGTAGCTCTATCTAATGGAACAGAGATGATGTCCAAAGTAACAGGAATGGGATGCACATCTACGGCAATGTGTGGTGCTTTCGCAGGAGTAGTAGATAATATTGACCATAGTGCATCTGATGACTATAGTCTTTTCGCTGCAGCTATAGCTGCAATGTCGATAATGGGAGTAGCAGGAGATATAGCGACATCCCAATCAGATGGTCCTGGATCATTACAAGTTAAATTTTTAGATATACTATATTCTATTAATGAATCAGAAATAATGAAAAGAATAAAATATGAAGAAATTTGATCTTTCAGTTTATCTGGTAACCGATAGAGACTTATCACTCGGACGTACTACTGAATACATTATAGAACAAGCAGTAAAAGGAGGAGCTACTATAGTCCAGCTACGAGAGAAAAATATATCAACTAGAGAATTTTATGATATAGCGCTTAATATTAAAAAATGTCTAAAGCCTTTAAACATTCCACTTATCATTAATGATCGTATGGATATAGCTTTAGCCGTAGATGCAGATGGCTTACATATAGGACAGAGTGATATCCCTTATGAAGTAGCCAGAAAAATACTAGGTCCTAATAAAATTATAGGATTATCAGTAGAAAACATAGAACAAGCTAGAAAAGCTGAAGAATTAGATGTCGATTATATAGGGATCTCTCCTGTATTTGACACTAAATCAAAGGCTGATATATCAACTCCTCTCGGCTTGGAAAATATGAAGAAAATATCTAATTTTACGACTCATCCTATGGTCGGAATAGGAGGCATAAACGTCGAAAATGCTGCACAAGTTATTGAAGCTGGGGCGCAAGGAATAGCTGTTATTTCAGCCATAGTATCTCAAAAAGACCCTATGAAAGCTACGAAAGATTTAAGACAAATAGTAGATAAAGTTAAAGCTAACAATAAATAATAGTAATAAAAATAAATAGTAAAATGACTTTAAAAGATATCGGAGAATTCGGATTCATAGATAGATTCTCACAAAATTTTACATCTGGAGATTCTAATATTCAAAAAGGCATAGGAGATGATTGTGCTATCTTTCCTGCAGAACTAGAAAAAGAAAATTCAAATTACTATCTATTTACGACGGATTTATTAGTCGAGAATATCCATTTTTTAAAAAACAAGATTTTTCCAGAAGAACTAGGATATAAATCATTAGCTGTTAGTCTTTCTGATATAGCAGCTATGGGAGGTAAACCTAAGTTCTCTTTTCTTTCAATAGGCCTACCTAGTGATATATCTATAGATTATCTAGATAGATTTATGGATGGTTATAGAAAACTATCAGAAAAATATAATGTTATATTAATGGGAGGAGATACTACAGGTTCTAAATCAGGGATAGTAATCAATGTAGGAGTAGTAGGTATTCAAAAGAATAATCAAATAAAAAAACGTTCTGATGCCCAAACTGGGGATTTAATTTGTGTAACAGGAAAGCTTGGAGATTCAGCAGCCGGACTGAAAATACTACTTGAAGACAAACCACTAGAAGGAAATAATAATAAAGCAAAATATCAAGATAATTTAAGAAATAGAATTCTTATAGGACGACATCATAATCCTGAACCTAGGGTTAAAGAAGGCTTGTTCCTTTCAAAATATAAAGATATTCATGCTATGATGGATATCTCAGATGGTATATCCTCAGATTTACATCATATATTAAGAAATTCTAAAAAGAAAGCTATAATTGATTTATATAAATTACCTCTCAGTGCAGAATTAAAAAGTGCATCTAAGGAGTATGTATGGAATATTTATGATTTAGCCATAGGAGGAGGTGAAGATTATGAATTATTATTTACCATGTCACCTGATAACTTCGATGAGATAAATACTAAATATAAAGAAAACTTCAAAACGGAAATTATCCCAATAGGGAAAATTCTGGATGGAGACCATAGTGATAAGGAAGATAGTATTAATGATATAGAATATCTCCCTGAAATAGAATCAAGAAAACTTACGATTAAAGGTTTTGACCATTTTAAAAATAAATAAATGAAACATTATAAAAGAGTATTAACCATAGCTGGAAGTGATTCTGGTGGGGGAGCAGGAACGCAGGCAGATATAAAAACTATTTCTGCTAATGGATGTTTCGCTACATGTGCTATCACAGCAGTGACTGTTCAAAATACGATAGGTGTAACAGGTATTCATTCGATACCTTCAAATATAATTAAAGGACAGATAGAAGCTGTTCTTGATGATATAGGCACTGATAGTGTCAAAATAGGTATGCTAGCCACATCTGCTACCATAGCTGTTGTTAAAGAAGCATTAGAAAAATATATGATTAAAGATGTAGTTCTTGACCCTGTTATGGTAGCCACCTCAGGGGATAAACTACTTGAAGATGATGCTATAGAAAGTCTATGTAATCAGCTAGTTCCATTGGCCAGGGTTATAACTCCTAATGTGCCAGAGGCAGAAATCTTATTAAATAAGAAACTCGAACATCAAGATGATATGCCGAGCTTTGCTAAAGAATTAGCAGAAAAATATGGAGTGTCAGTTCTACTAAAAGCAGGCCATATGAAAGATGAAAGGCTTATAGATATATTTTATAATAATGAGACAAGTGAGACTCTAGAATTAGAGTCTAAGAGGATACATACTGAGAATACTCATGGTACAGGATGTACATTATCTTCAGCTTTTGCCTCTATGTTAGCTCAAGGTTTTGATCTTAATGAATCTGCACGTAGAGCGAAGGATTATATTAATGGAGCGATAGTAGCCGGTGCTGATTATAAAATAGGTCATGGACATGGGGCGGTGAAACATTTTTATAAGTTATGGAACTAGAGAAAAAATTTACTGAGTCATTATGGTTAGGAATACGAGATATTTATGAAAATGTTTTCGAATGTGATTTTATCAAAGAATTAGTTCAAGGAACATTAAGTCGAGATATATTTTGTAATTATCTTATACAAGATGATTTATACTTAAAAGATGATATAAAAGCTTTTAGTAAATTAGCTCAGAGGTTAAACGATAAAGAAAAGGATGAAGGGGAGTTCTTTAAAAAAATGTGTAATGATTGTATAGCTATAGAACAGTTTATGCATGATTATTACGAGAAGAAATACGATATTGATTTGGCAGATAAAAAGATTCCAGTAATCGAGCAATATACAAATCATATAGTAACAATAGCTGAGAATGAGGCTATAGAAGTAGCTCAAGCAGCACTTCTGCCATGTTATTGGGTCTATAATTCTATGGGCAAGAGAATATATAATGATTATAAAAAGGAAAAGAAAAACGATAATAATCCTTATAAAGAATGGATAGAGACTTATAATAATGATAGTTATGATACTTATACTAATAAATTTATACAAATAGTTGAGGATTCAGCCTCTATCGTAGATAATAAAACAAGAAAAAAAATGTATGATGCTTTTTATAAATCTACAGTTTTTGAACTAAGATTTTTTAAAGAGATTTATTAAAATACATATATGAAATAATTAAATATAGAGTTATGAAAAAGATTTTTATTTTTTTAGCAGATGGTTTCGAAGAAGGTGAAATGATTATTCCTCTAGATACTTATCGTAGGTCAGGTTATGATGTAACCACTGTTTCTATCACAGGTTCAAGACAAGTTATAAGTTCTCATAAAGTAGAGATGAAGACTGATACATTATTTGAAAATGCTGATTTTTCTAATGGTGATGTATTATTTCTCCCTGGAGGAATGCCTGGTACGCTAACTCTTAATGCTCATCAAGGTTTAAAAGATTTAGTGATGGAATATTATAAACAAGGAAAATTAGTTACAGCTATCTGTGCAGGTCCTATGGTTCTTGGAGGATTAGGTATTCTTAAAGATAGAAATGCTACCTGCTATCCAGGTTTTGAAGATAAACTAATAGGTGCTAAATATACAGGTGCACAAGTAGAGGTGTCAGATAATATAGTAACTGGCCGTGGAGTAGGGGCTGGTTTTGAATTCGCGCTAACTGTTGTTGGTATTCTCGAAGGTCCGAAAAAAGTCGAAGAAGTAACTAAAAATATGGTAATTAAATAACTATTTACTAGTTAAAAAATATTAAACAAAGAATTAAAAGATGACAGAAACAATCGTGTCAAGAGGTATCATTGATACTTATTTTGACAAATTAAAAGATAGTCTTGACCTTGATGTCGCTATCGTAGGTGCAGGTCCTTCAGGACTTGTCGCAGCTTATTATTTAGCAAAAAAAGGCTATAAAGTAGCCATGTTCGAAGGAAAACTTGCTCCAGGTGGTGGAATGTGGGGAGGTGCTATGATGTTTAATCAGATTATAGTACAAGAAGATGCCAAATGCATTCTTGATGAATTGAAACTTCAGTATAAAAAATATCAGGATGGATTTTATACTCTTGATTCTGTATATACTACTTCAACTTTAATCTCAAAGGCTACTGGAGCTGGTGTAAGAATTTTTAATTGCACTCATATAGAAGATGTAGTTTTTCATGATGAAGCTGTCGCTGGATTAGTAGTAAATTGGTCTCCTGTTACTAAAGAAGGTCTTTTCGTAGATCCATTAGTAGTTAGATCTAAAGTAGTTATAGATGGTACAGGTCATGATTGTAATATCGCGCATACTGTAGAGCGTAAAAACGGAGTAAAGATGAATACATCTACTGGTCATGTAATGGGAGAACGTTCATTACAGATAGAAGAGGCAGAAACTACTACTGTTGAAAATACTAAAGAGATATATCCAGGTCTTTTCGTTTGTGGTATGGCTTCTAATGGTGTAAGTGGAGGTTTTAGAATGGGGCCTATCTTCGGAGGAATGATTCTTTCTGGACGTAAAGTCGCTGATCTTATTGAAGCTAAAATAGGTAGAAATTAATGCGAGAAAGCGAAATATATGTAATTATAACTCAGCCATCTCTATCTTATTCAGAGGTGGCTTCTGTTTGTATTAGATGTGGAGTTAAGATGCTGCAACTAAGAGAAAAAGATATGTCTGATGTTGAATTTTTAAAATTAGCTAAGGCAATAAGGAGACAATGTAGTGGTACTGAAACATCTTTTGTAGTAAATGACCGCCCAGCGGTCGCGGCTGCCTGTGGCTCTGATTATCTTCACCTTGGACAAGATGATATGTCTATCGAAGAGGCGCGTAAGATAGTAGGACCTGATATGAAAATTGGATTATCTACACATTCACCTGAGCAAGTTGTATCTGCTATGGAGATGGCTGATAAGCCAGACTACATAGGTTTTGGCCCTATATTTACCACACAAACCAAGAAAGCTGCTGGCCCTGCACGAGGGATAGAGATGCTACGGTCGATATTGCCCTTAAGTAATGTTCCTGTAGTAGCTATTGGTGGTATATCGAAAGCCAATATCGAGCAAGTAAAATCTACCAAGGTAGATTATGTAGCGATGGTTAGTTATTTTATGCAGAGTTCTAGTCCTGAAGAACTCGAGCGCAGAATAAATGAATTAAAAAGTAATACCTATATTCAACATTAAAGAATGTCTTATTGAAGAATAGCTTCCGATAGCATTAGCATCTATTAGAACATTTTCTGATATATGTTTACTCAGTCCTAATGAAAGAGAAAATTCAGGTTCTTCAGATGTCAAATACTCAAAATTAAATTTTTCTATTTTGTAAAAAGTAGGATATTCGCTTAATCCGTTAAGACTAAAAGTATTATTTATATTTTGGGTTAATCGTAAGCTAGCACTACTTTTTAATAAATAATCACCTCTTTTTGTTAGATAGTTAGCCCTAATTCCTTCTATGATATTTGAATAAGATATTTCTCTAGCAAGACTATTATAGGTTTCTTCAGAATTAATATAGGATGCATACGTATTTATATTCCATTTATCTATATTATTAATTTTGTGTTCAAGTAAACCAGAAATACTAGCCGTTAATATATTATTTTTATAGTTTTGGGAACTAGAAAGAAATTTATAAATGTTAGAACTATAATATTTATATTTCAATTCTTCTCCATTACGATTATTATATAATCCAGAAAGTTTTAAAGCTAAAGTATTTTGACCTTTTACTTTATCATAAGATATATTAAAAGAGGCTTTATTTTGTTTAATTTTAGAGGATGCTATATAAACGAGTTCTGAAAGATCACGGTCGATATTAAATCTTTTATAAGAGGCTTGTGCGTTAAAACCATTAGCATTAGAAAGAAAATTTAATGTAGCACCATACTCAAGTCCATCAAATAAAATGTCATGATATTCTCCAGAAAATAGATGATTATATGTCCCAAGACCATTCATTAAATATACAGCAGGAGAACCTAATATACTATGAAATTCTAAAACATCATTTTGTTTATACTTTCTTATATGTAAAGCTAACCCTGTTTTATATTTTTCGTTAATATTAAGATTAGCACCAAGACTAAATTTCAAATCTGAGCTGGTATTATCTGGTCTAGGATCTATCGCACGATACTCTTCTCTAGCTTTATAAGAAACGAACATAGCTAGATTAAAATTATCTAATATGTGATTATAGCCACCGGAAAAGGCATATTCTTCATATTTTAAATTATTACTAATGATAGTGTCACTTATAACATATGGATAAACTATATCGTAGTTAGAACTTTCATTCATAGTAGATTTATCAGTATCTCCATTTCTATATACAACATTACCCCATACTGTATTATTCCCTTTCATATATTTAAGACTATTTACGATAATCCCATATTCAGTATTTTTAAGACCATTCTGATATATACCTTTGTCTCCATCTTGATAATTGGCGAAAATAGATATATTGGTAATAGGAGAATAATTTAATAAATTAATATTTGCTGGATTTTCTTTTAAGAATAGTTTAAAATCTACAATTCCTGATTCGTTATTTGTCTTGTATATGAATAAAGAATCTTTATTCTGTGCAGTAATTACTTTATCTGCACAGAATAAAAAGATTAAAATTACAAGTAAATTAATTATACGTTTAGTCATCAATAATAATTTAATATATAGTTTATTTCAGAGAAGGAGTTACTTCTGCTTTGAAATCAGTTGTAGAATTATTAGTATCAAGGTAAATAACTTGTCCATTTACATTTGTACCAGCATCTTTTCTAATAACACTCTTATCAAATCTTTCAGTGTCATAATTCATAGCGCCACAATATGTCCATCCCATATCTACTGAAGGATCAGTTACTAACCATGCAAACATAGTAGGAACGCATAAATTAACTGCATCATAAATATTATCATTAGAAAGTTTATATGCGTCCTGGTTCATCGTTTTATGAAAATCTCCAAAAATAAATTCATAAGAGTATGTATATTTATTATCTACAACATATTCCTCAATAGTTTTATCTATTTTACCAATAGCATAAGATTGTAATCCACGACTATGTATAGTGAAATTATTAACTACATTAATCATATTAGGTACTTCAGGATTGTCACTATCTCCAGATGTCTCAGAATCCCATACTATCTCGAAATTAGCTATGGATAAATCACAAGCATCAGGATTTAATTCTGTAAAATCAACAGCGTCATCAGCTATAATAAAAGACTGGTGTGCTTCGATAGGATATGTTTTGCCATCACCAGGAACCATAATCATACTACTTACTGTAAAATCAGTACTCATTATATCTGGTGTATATTCATCATTTTGGTCACAAGAAAATTTAGATCCACATAGTACTAAACTATCTGCATATAAAGTAGAATCAGAGTTATTTGTAATTATAAAATAACGGTCATTGCTGGCTTTACTATCGCTAGCTAAAGATCCGGTGAAATAAATCTCACTAATAAGGAAATTAGCATTAGAAGAATTATAAATGAATAATGTCACATTTAAATCTTCTATTTCATTTACAAAAGTTATATTTCCACTATAACCCTTTAATTTAATATCATTATCACCATCTGCACTTACTTCAACGTCGTAGATACCAGGTGTTACTGTTATATCTAAAAGGTCAGTAGAGGCTGCAGCGAAATTATATTCTATTCCACTATTTTTTTCTGTCATTTTGACTTCAATATTAGAAATAGTAGTTATGCCATCTGGCAAAATTGGTTTAAAGGTCGCATTAGTTACAGAGTCATCATCGCTACACGAAAATATAGCAAATGATAAGGCGAATAGAGTCAGTAAAGTAAAAATCTTTTTCATAATATTTAAAATTTGTTATTAATAATTTGTTTTAAAGTTTAAAGATAATCTCTGCACCAAAATATGGGACAGTGACTCTTTTAAATACAACGTCATTTCTAGTATATTTAGGATATAAGCCAAGTATTCTATTTACAAATAGAGAAACTTTCGCCTTATTATTATAGATGTTTTTTGACATTTTAAAATTTATATCCATGCCAAAAGGAACAGTGTACTTTTTAAATAGACTTTCATTAAGATCTTTACTAAGTATTCCTAAATAAGGGTCATTTTTTTCAACATCTGTATAAGGATGAATATTACCGTCTTTTGAAATATATGATATAGGTGTACCACTATAAGGGGTGGTTTGTTTCCAAGAATACCATGTACATTGAAAAGTAGTAGAAAATATTAGATTAAGAGATGGAACATATGTATCAAACATGAAATTAGTATTAAATTTATCATATACATACCCAGCAGAAGAGTCATATATACCTATAGTACTAACATAGGTTCCTGCGATAGCTGTACTCGCACTTTGATATTTTAATGATTCATTTGCATAATGAGTCCTAAACCATGCTCCATTTATAGTAACTCTAGTATTAATATTATCAAATCTTTTAGATGAAAAAGTAAATTCAATCCCTTTTTTATGAATACTGCTTCCATTGGTAGTTTTATTGATTGGTTTCAATAATGTATCTGGGACAGATGAAAAATCAGATAATTCTGGCTTACTATTAATATCACTAGCATCTATTGAAAGAGGATCATATTTAGTATATGTCATAGATTTTACATCTACAGTAGAAGTTCTGAATCCATCATTCATATTCTCATCGAAATAATCTATATTAAATGTATTTTGTCCAATATTAAAACCAAGTCTTATTTCATACTTTTTATTTTTGGCAGGTGTTAAATTATAATTAACTATGCTTTCTTTATATGTATTAAGATTAATACGCCTGTAATCAGGATTATTATGATAATAATTTAATTGAACTATATCATAATAAATCCAGTCAGGATATATTTGACTTAGTGTTGGCTTTTTAGTCTGCATACCATATCCACCTCCTATAGAAATATTTGATTTTTCTCCGAATAATTCAAATTCTGGAAAATTCCATTTGAAATTCACTCTAGGGTCTATATAAACTTTTCCATGCATCTCATATGCTTTATCTAGATTTAGAATAGAAGTAGCTCTTATTCCCAATTTAAATGACAACATATTTTTTCCAATTGGTAGTGTCATATTATCTTCAGCGAAAGCAAATAAATCTTGACTTGAAGGAATAGATTTATATGTACGAGGTCTAGTGCTCATTCCTATACTAGGAGGTTCATTTACATTATATACTTGCCCCTCACCATAATTCTTATCAAAAGACCAACCTGTTCCTAATAAAATATGATGTTGAAGAGAATAGGTTTGAATAGATAAAGTAGTATTAAGATTAGTATAAATAGATAATGGTTTGCCATCTATCTTTAATTTTGAAGTCCAATTGGCAGGAAGATATATGCCATCATGTATTCCAGATTCTAAACTATTAGGAACGAAAGTAGGAGTAGATAATTGAACGTATTTAGTTTGATTAATTTCATCAAGATCATAAGAAATGTTAGTGGTCAATTCTAATTTATCGAATAATTTAGACTGCGTGAAATTTATTGAAAAATTATTAGCAAAAGAAAATTTATTATAAGAAGATTTATATGTGTCAATGTTTTTATATCCAGCATCTGGATCTGTTTTAACATCGTCTAAAGTGTGAACATAGTCCAAATTAGAATTATATTCGATTTTTTTAGATACTTTATTATTCTTATAATAGTTTTTAGTGTATGTGTATCTTAATGAAGATGTTACGCGATTAAAACTTGCGAAATTATCAGTCGGGTCATTCTTAGAATGAAGATAATCGACACCTAGATTTAGTGAACTATTTGAGTTTAATTTTACCCCTTTACTTATAGCAAATAATTTACTTAAGCCATCTGCTTTTACTCTTATTCTTAAGGGAGTATAACCTTTTTCTCTTGTGATTTTAATAACACCACTTGTTAAATCTCCATATCTTACAGATGGAATTCCTCTTATAATTTCAACTTTCTCTATTTGGTCAGTAGAAATAGATCTCATATCTACTCCGGCATTAACAGTACTTCGACTTCCATTAACATCAGCAGAATTACCAATTTTTAATGTACTCCCAACAGTAGATTGCATATTAGCATTAGTAGAAATAGGAGCGCCATCTATCATAAAAGATGTTCCAAGAGAAGAAGTATTATAGTCAGAAGAAGTATTTCCAGTTTCTCTAAGTTTGACGGTATTAGCAGAACTCAAATCTGGGTCAACAGCTTTTCCTCCAGGTAACAAACTTACTATATCATTAAAACTTGAAGGTTGAAGATATTCCATGGCGTCTTTATTAATAGTAGTGGAACTCGTAATTTTTTTAGATTCAATTCCAGTTACTATGACACCTTGAAGGTTACTTACATTAGATTTCATCTTTATATTAAGATAAATATCTTTTGTGCAATTAATATCTATTTTGTAATCATCATATCCTACGAAACTAGATATAAATTTATATTTACCCTTTGTTATACCTTTAAATATAAAATTTCCGTGTTCATCGGTGGCAGTAGAAAACTTTTTTCCATTATCTGATGTGATAAATACAAAAACATATTCAATAGGTGTTTTCTCTTTTGAATCGATAACTTTACCTTTAATACTTAACTTATCTTGGGCATAAGATATGTTGACGAAATATAATACTATTAGTATTATAGAAATATGCTTTTTAAACATCTGATGAAATTTGGGTTAGAATAAAGAAAGGTTTTCAGATGCAAAAATAACTATACTTTGCTATTTTACCAAAAAAATGTGTGTAGTTTAGTTAAAAATAACTATAAATTTCATTAAAATAGTCATTTTTAATATCCTTCATGCTTTCTGGCCTCTATAAAACAATGTCTGCATAGCGGTTCATAAGTATCTTTTTCGCCAAGCATTACTTGGTTGTCATTTTTCACTAATCTATGTGATATAAGTGCTGGGTCACCACATTTAGCACATATAGCATGTACTTTGGTGACATGCTCTGCTACAGCCATTAATGCAGGCATAGGTCCAAAAGGTTTTCCTGTATAATCCATATCAAGGCCAGCTACTATAACGCGAATTCCTGAAGAGGCGAGTTGTTGACAAACTTCTACTATTCCGTTATCGAAAAATTGGGCTTCGTCTATTCCTACGACTTTAGTATTGCTAGATAATAATAATATGTTAGCAGAATTATCAACAGGGGTAGATATGATGCTATTAGAATCATGTGAGACGACCTCTTTATCTGAGTATCGTATATCCACTGAAGGTTTAAAAATTTCAGTATTGAGATTGGCGAATTGTGCTCTTTTGAGTCGTCTGAGCAGCTCTTCTGTCTTTCCTGAGAACATAGAGCCACAAATAACTTCAATCCACCCTGGTTTTTTTGCGTTTTCTAAAAACATTTCGTTATTTTTGTTGATAAGTTTTGTATGACAAATTTAACAAAAAAACTTATAATTAAACATGAGTGATAGAATTTTGGATTCTCAAAAATTAATGCAGGAGGCGTTATCTCTATTAGAGAAAGAATATAAGGAAAAACAGCAAGAGATAAATGAGCTGAATTTCAGAATCTTATCTGCACAACGTCAAGTAGAGCAGTTAGAAAAATTGATAAAACAGCATTTGGATAATAAATCTCTTAATGATTCTGAAATGGATACAAATTCAGAATCCTCATCTGTTATTCCTATTTCTTTTGATTTAGATGATTTAAATTCTACACGTGAGAAAATCTTTCAAGAAGATGCCCCACAAGAAGAATATAAATCTGAAGAACATCAAGTAGAGGGGACAGTATCTGTAGAAGCACATGAGCCAGAGTCAGTATCTGAAGAGATTCAAGAAGAGTATAAATCTGAAGAGCATCAAGTAGAGAAGTCAGTATCTGTAGAAGCACATGAGCCAGAGTCAGTATCTGAAGAGATTCAAGAAGAGTATAAATCTGAAGAGCATCAAGTAGAGAAGTCAGTGTCTGAAGAGGCACATGAGCCAGAGTCAGTATCTGAAGAAAATCCAGAAGATGAGTCAATAGATAATTCTATATCAGCAAATATATATGAATCTGAGGTTAAAGATAAAGAATCTCCTAAAGTTTTAGGGGAGACTTTTGAAACAAATGAGAAGATTATTGTTGATGCAGCGAAAAGTGATCAGCCTTTATGGATGACTGCAGTTCCTGGAGAACATATAGATTATATTCAAGAAGCTTTGTCTTTAAATGATAGAATGTGTTTTACTCGAGAATTGTTTGACTTAGATGATGAAAAATTCGAGGAGGCTATCGAAACTATCAATGTAGCACGAGATTTTAGTGAAGTGGTTTCTTATATGCGAGAAAATTTTCCACAGATTAATGAAGATTCAGATACTGTGTATAGATTTTATATGTTAGTAAGGAGAAGGTTTAGGTAAAATGTGCTAAAAAAACACTTAATAATTAAAAAAATAATAATATGGAACAAGGAAATGAGGCTGTATCAGGCAAACTTTTTATAGTACCTACACCAGTGGGTAATATGGAAGATATAACATATCGTGCAGTTAGAATATTAGAAGAAGTAGATATGATTTATGCTGAAGATACTCGTACTAGTTCTGTTCTTCTAAAAAGATATAATATTACTACTCATGCTGCTTCTCATCATAAATTTAATGAACATAAAAATTCTGAAATTATAGCTGAGAAAATTTTAGGTGGTATGAATATAGCCTTAATTTCAGATGCTGGTACTCCTGGTATTTCTGATCCTGGATATTATCTTGTAAGAACATGTGTGGCTCAGAATATAGAGGTGGAAACATTGCCTGGAGCTACAGCTTTCGTTCCTGCTTTAGTAGATTCAGGATTACCATGTGATAAATTCGTGTTTGAAGGTTTTTTACCTGTTAAAAAAGGAAGACAAACTAGATTTAAATATTTAGCTGAAGAACCAAGAACTATGATAATCTATGAATCTCCATATCGTTTGGTAAAGTCTTTATCTCAGATGGCTGAATATTTTGGAGAAGATAGGTTAGGTTCAGTTTCAAGAGAGATTTCTAAAATTCATCAAGAGACTAAAAGAGGAACTTTGGCTGAATTAAGAGATTGGTATACTGAACATACTCCGAAGGGAGAAATAGTAATGATTATAGAGGGGAAAGATTATGCGGAAAAGAAAGAATCTAAAAAAGAAGAATGAAGAGAGTGCGACGAATAATTCATCTATAGTTACAAGATCTGTCGCGAAAGGTGTAATAATATTAGTGTTTTTGATGTTATTATGTCAGTCAACGTATTTTCTATTAGGCGTAGTAAAAGAAATTAAAGAAAGTAATAAGTTAGTAGCTGCTGTTGCTGTAGATTCTATTTCTACTGAAAAACATGTATCTTCTTTCAAATCTACTTATGCTGGGAAGTCTTCATATACTGGAAAATCTAATTATGCCGGGAAGTCAGATTCTGTGAGAAAGTATACAGCTTCTAAAAGAACTGCTTCTATTGTAGATTCTATTTCTAATGTAGATTCTACTTCTTCTACTCTAAATCCTATTTCTGCTGGAAAACACACTTCTACTGATAAGAGGGTAGTCGCTAACATTGCCCCGGATTTACTTTTTAAATTTGATCCGAATCTATCTACCATGTCTGAATTAGTGCATCTTGGTTTTTCTCCAAAACAAGCAGCTGTAATTTTAAGGTGGAGAGAGGCTGGAGGTAGCTTTAGAAGAAAAGAAGATTTTAAAAAGATGTATGTAGTGTCAGATTCAGTCTATAAAAGACTAGAACCTTATATTGTAATAATGCCTAATCCAAGTGATATAGTTGATATTAATTCTGCAGATAGTGCTAGATTGGTTTCTATCAGGGGGATAGGGCCTTATTATGCGAAGTCTATTTTAAAATATAGAAGTGAAATAGGGTATTTTGTTAGAAAAGAGCAATTGATGGAGATTTATGGAATTAATCAGGATGTTTATGATAAAATTCAAGATTATATAAAAGTATCAGCTCCTTCTGATAGTCTTAAAAAATTACATTGTAATATTTTTAATCTTTCTTTGGAGCAATTAGCAGCAAACCCATATATTGGTTCGTATGCTGCCAGGGGGATAGATCGTTATCGTCGTATCGTAAAAGATAGTTCGAAATTTACTATAGATAATTTGTTGAAAAATGGAGTAATAACTCAAGATCAAGCCAAGAAATTAAAGTATTATTCCAAATAGCTTGATCTAAAGATTTATTTATATAAGAATCGACGAATACTTTGTTTAGGAGTTTTTTCGAATTCTTTATTACGAAGTTCATAACTGCTTATTTTACAGTAATTTGGCAGCTTTTTATTTACTTCTTTTAGATTTTCGTCTAGTATTTTTCTGATCTGCGAGTCTTCAATTTTTTCTGTGGCTATTCGCTCGAAGTCTGGTACTATTAGAGCGATTAGTTTACCTTCTCGAGATACTACTAATGTTTCCATAATGTATGGATAATTCATTAATTTATCTTCAAGTTCTTCAGGATATATGTTTTGTCCATTAGAAGATAGTATCATATTTTTAGAACGGCCTCTAATAAATACATTATGGTTTTTATCTATTATTCCAAGGTCTCCAGTTTTTAACCATCCGTCTTCTGTGAAAGAATCATTTGTGGCTTGTTCGTTTTTATAATAACCAAGCATTACGTTTGCGCCTCTTACTTGAAGCTCTCCTGCTATGTTTTCTGGATCTGAAGAATCAACTCTCATTTCCATTCTTTCTATGGTTTTACCGCAGGATCCTTGTGCGAATTCTGAATGGTCTGCATATGCTAACAGAGGAGCACATTCTGTCATGCCATATCCTACTGTATAAGGAAGTTTCATTTTACGCATCAAGTTTTCTACTACTTGGTTGAATGCTGCTCCTCCTGCTACTATATGTCTGATATTTCCACCAAAGGTATCCATTATTTGTTTATTTATCTTTTTATAAATAACTCTTTTTAATGGAGTGTGAAGTAAAAACTTCATTTTAGGTGTTTCAAGAATAGGAATTATCTTTTTAGTAAAGATCTTTTCAAGTACTAATGGAACTGTTATTAATATGTAAGGCTTAACGTCTGAAAATGCCTTGAAAAGTGTTTGTGGAGAAGGAATTTTACCTAGAAATACTACATTTACACCATAACATACAGGATAAATAAATTCGAATACCATACCATACATATGTGCTTGTGGAAGCATAGAGAGTATTGTTTCTCCAGGAGAATTGGGAATATGGTCTATAGCGAATTGTATATTTGATGAGATATTACCGTATGTAATCATAACACCTTTTGGAGCACTTGTAGTACCAGATGTGTAATTAATTACAGCTAAATCGTCAAAATTTTTAATTGGGAAAGTAATATCTTTAGCTTTAATTCCATCAGGATATAATTCTTCACTTTTTTTATTTACTATTTCTAATGATAGTTGATTACCTTTAGAATATATAGGAAGATGTTTTGAAATTGATATTACGTATTGTAAATGAGAAAATTTAGTGTGGTCTAATTTATTCCACGTTTGATCTTCTGTAAACAATATTTTACTTTCGGAGTGTTCTACTAAGTCTTGTATATTTTCAGGCAGAAAATCGTATAAGAGAGGAACTACGACTGCTTCATAAGAGGTAATAGCTAAGAAAACAACTGCCCAGTCTGCACAATTCCTAGAACATATGGCTATTTTGTCGCCTTTTTTAATACCGATTTCTTTAAAATAAATATGATATTTGACTATCTTTTCAGCTAGCTCTCCATATGTGTATGAAAGGCCATTATAATCAGAAAGAGCGTTCAAATTCCAGTTCGTTCTAATAGTATTTTGTAAAGCAGATAAAAAGTGTTTGTACATAATAATTATATATTTCGTAATGTGCAAATATAAAATATATTTTATAACTTCGGCCCAAATTAAACAATTAATAAAATTATGGATGTAATTTCATGTGATAAGATAGTCAAAAAATTCGGAGACTATACTGCCTTAAATTCTGTATCTTTAAATGTCCCGGAAGGTTCAATATATGGACTGCTTGGACCAAATGGAGCGGGAAAGACTACTTTAATTAGAATTATTAATCAGATTACTATCCCAGATTCAGGAAAAGTCTTTTTAATGGAAAAAGAAGTGCAGCCTGATGATGTTTTAAGAATAGGTTATTTGCCAGAGGAACGTGGCTTGTATAAAAAAATGAAAGTAGGTGAACAGGCTTTGTATCTTGCTAGATTGAAGGGTATGAGTAAAGCTGAGGCTACTGTAGAACTTAAGAAATGGTTTGTGAAATTTGGAATACAAAGTTGGTGGGATAAAAAGATCCAGGAGTTATCTAAAGGTATGGCTCAAAAAGTACAGTTTATCACGACTGTCTTACATAGACCTAAATTGCTTATTTTAGATGAGCCTTTTTCAGGATTTGATCCTATCAATGCTCAATTAATAAGGAATGAGATTCTTCGCATGAAAAATGAAGGGACTTCTATTATTTTATCTACACATAATATGGCTTCTGTTGAAGAGTTATGTGATAATATAGCTTTGATAAATAAATCTAATTTAATAGTTTCTGGTGGTGTCGATGATATCAGAAAGAAACATGGAAAAAATCAAATTGAAGTTGTTTATAAAGGTGTAAATCCTGCAGATTTTACTGTTTCGAATTTGTTCAAAGTAAATGGAGATAAAGAATATAAGGGTATGAGAAGGGTAGTTCTGGAATTAGAAAAGAAGGAGACTCCTAATACTATTCTTGGAGAAATTATGAGATGTACTGATAGTTTGGTATCATATCAGGAATTAATGCCAAGTATGAATGATATATTTATTAAATTAGTTAAAGAAAATTAATCATGAATATTAATAAAATAAAATTAGTAGCAAGCAGAGAATTTAATATAAGAGTTAAAAAGAAATCTTTTATTTGGACTACTATTCTAACACCTTTACTTTTCGCTGCTTTATGTATTATACCTGCGGGATTGATGATATTAGGAGAAAAAAATCAAGAAGCAAGAACTATTTTAGTGTCGGATCAGTCTGGCATAGTGGCTCCAACTTTGAAAAATACTGATAAATTAACTTATGAGATTAGTCCTTCTAAAAATATAGATTCTTTAAAACAAAATTTTGATTCTTTAGGTATTCATGCCATTTTAGCTATTTCAGCACTTGATGAGAATAATAATGTTTCTATTAGTTCTTATTCTAAAAAACAGTTAAATTCAGATTTGAAGTCTAAGATAACGGGTGAAGTTGAGGATGCTATAGAAGATTATAAATTGGGAACTTATGACATTGATAATCTTAAAGAGATTATGAAGGATGTGAAAACTAATCTTTCTATGGAAACATATACTTTAGGGGAGAAAGGACATGCTAATAAGAGTTTCGTGGAAGTTAATATGGCATTGTCTTATATTATGGCTTTCATGATTTATATGTTTGTTTTCGCCTTTGGAAATATGGTTATGACTAGTGTTATACAAGAAAAAAATAATAGAATCGTCGAGGTTATAATTTCTTCTGTGAAACCTTTTGATTTGATGTTTGGTAAAATTTTCGGTGTAGCATGCGTCGCAGTTACTCAGTTCCTGATTTGGATAGTATTGACTGGAGCTATAGTATTAGGGGCTCAAGCTTTCGCAGGACATCAATATTTAAAGAATAATAATCCTCAGGAATTAGTACAGAATATACCAGGAGGAGAAAGTCTTAAAAATATGGATAGCTTAAATGATTTGACTGCTCAATCAGGTATTTCTACACAGACAGGATTTGAACAGTTGGTTTCAAGTAATGAAGATCTTAAAACTATAATGGAGACAGTATCAAATATTGATTTTCCATATATAATTATTAATTTCTTATTGTATTTTATTTTTGGATATATATTATATGCGTCAATGTTCGCAGCTGTTGGTTCTGCAGTAGAAGAAGAAGCAGATACACAGCAATTAACTATACCAATTACTATTCCACTAATGCTAGGCTTATTTATAATGTTTTATGCATTTCAACATCCTGATAGTGGAATCGCAGTTTGGGGGTCAATTATACCATTTACCTCTCCTATGGTAATGTTAGCGCGTATTCCTTTCGTTGGAGGTGTCCCTTTATGGCAGCTTGCACTTTCTCTAGGATTATTAGTTATAACAGCACTCTTATTTATGTATATTGCAGGTAAAATCTATCGTGTTGGTATCCTTATGTATGGAAAGAAAGCCTCTTGGAAAGATATGGGAAAATGGCTCAAATATTAATTTAAATAATTAAAAGGTATTATGAAAAAAATTGCTTCTATATTGGCTGTATTGTTGATTTCATTATCAGCATTTTCTCAGAATAGCTATAAATGGCAAAGGGTGGCGATGGATTCTACTTTCGATAATTCAAAAGTTTATGGAGTAGATGAAATATTGGCTAAGTATCAACCTAAAATGGGTGATCTTATGAAAGTCGTAGCTTATAGCGATAGCGAAATGAATAAAAGTTATCCTGAGTGTGGCCTATCTAATTTAGCTACTGATGCTATGTTGGATTTTATACAACCATTTAAAACTTCTGATATTTCAGGTGCTATTACTATTACTAATTTTGGAGGTATTCGCAGTTCTCTGCCAGCTAATGCTATTAGAATATATGATATATATTCAGTCTTTCCTTTTAATAACTATATAGTGACTATTAAGGTTAAGGGGGCTACGATTAGAAAAGAATTAAATGCTTATGCAGCTAAGAATCAATTTAGAGCTCTTGGTGGTGTTAAAATTGTAGTGAAAGACGGAAAAATGATAAAATGTGATATAGAGGGCAAACCTTTAGATGATAATAAAACTTATTTGATAGGAACTGTCGATTATTTGTATTTGCAAGGTGGTGATGATAGATTATCCTTAGGGAAAGGAGCTTTGAGCTCTGCATCACATAATAATGCTTTTTTGCGTGATGTTATAGTGGATTATTGTAAAAAAATTACCAAAAAGGGTATAAAGCTAAGTGGGAAGCCTGATGGTAGAATAATGATAAAATAAATATAAAATTATATGAAAAAAATAAAACATATATTGTTATTTACTGCTTTAGCAGTATTTGCTATTGCTACCACTGCTTGTAACTTTTCGCATAGCACTGGTAGTGCAAAAAGAAGCATTGCCCTGAAAAATCATACTGATACATTGATAATCTTGCATACTAATGATACACATTCTCAATTAGAGCCTGAGAGGACAGGTCGTAATAAAGGATTAGGTGGTGTTCATCGTAGAGCTGCATATTTTGATCAGCAAATAGAACATTATGGAAGAGGTAATGTATTGTTATTAGATGCTGGCGATTATAATCAGGGAACTCCATATTTTACCGTGTTTAAAGGTGATATAGAGATAGAGATGTTTAATTCTCTTGGTTATGATGCCGTCGCTTTGGGAAATCATGAATTTGATAATGGTCAAGAGGAATTGGCTCGTCGTTTGAAAATGGCTAAGTTCCCTTCAGTTTGTGCTAATTATAATTTTACAGGTACTCCTTTGGAAGGTCTTGTTAAACCTTATGTAATAGTTAAAAAAGCGGGAAAAAAGATAGGGATTATAGGACTTACTGTTTATCTTCCGTCTTGTGTTACAGCGAAGGCAGTTCAGGGTTTGAAGTATGAAAATCCTATAGCTGTGGCTAATAAATATGCAATGTATCTTAAAGAACAGAAAAAATGTGATTTTGTTATAGTTTTATCGCACTTAGGTTATACTTCGGAAGGTGATTTGACAAGTGATGTTGATGTTGCTAGAAATTCAGAGAATATTGATATTATAGTAGGAGGTCATTCTCATACTTTCTTAAAAGAAGATAAGGTATATAAGAATCTTAGTGGAAAAGATGTGCATGTTCTTCAGACAGGAGCACATGGTATATATGTAGGAAAAATGGAAGTTACTTTTTAATTAAGTAACTCCCATTCTAAATATAATAAGCATGCTTTAATTAGTGTGCTTATTTTTGTTTTTTTGTATATTTATATCGTTTGATTTTCTTAGTAGCAGTCTTTTCAAATTCGCTTTTTGCTTCGCTTACAGTGCTTATTCTAGATCCTTTATTTACTCTAGAATTGACGAAATTTTGAATTTCTTTTTTTATGTCTTCTAATTTCTCATCGTTAATTCCAATGAAATCTTTGAATTTTTCCTGGTCGAAATGTACAAGAGCTGTTAACTGCCCATTTTCAAGTATTACTAATGATTCTTCTACGAATTCATGACTATCTATGACTTTTTCTATATCTTCTGGATATATGTTTTCTCCACTTGCTCCGACGATGGTATTATTGATTCGGCCTTTAATATATAATCTACCTGTTTTATCTATATATCCTAAATCATTGGTCTTAAACCATCCATCTTCAGTAAAAGCGGCTTTAGTAGCTTCAGGATTTTTATAATAGCCAGGTGTCACATTGTCTCCAGTTGTCTCTATTTCACCTATTCCGTTTTCATTTTTATTAGCTAATCTAATTTTAACACATGGAACCGCTGGACCTGTAGATCCTAATTTTGTGTTACTTGGAATAGCTCCTGCTACTAGAGGAGAACATTCTGTCAGACCATAACCTATTCCGTATGATACTTTTCCTTCTTTTAGAAAGCGTTCTACGTTTGGATCAAGTTTAGCTCCTCCTATACCGAAGAAACGCATAGCTCCACCAAGTTGAATGTTTAGATGCCTTCCTGCTATTCTATTTAATAATTTACGGCCGAGTGTCGTTTTATACAAATCTCGTGTAATTTTCTTTTTCGTAATAGTAGGAACAACTATTTTTTTATAAATTTTCTCAATAACAAGAGGTACAGAAAGTAGAGATGTAGGGTGTACTACCTTAAATGCATTTAATAATACGGATGGCGTAGGTGCTCTTCTTATATAATAGACGCTAGATCCTGAATGCATTGGGAGTAACATTACTAGACTTAATTCTAAAGTATGAGAAAGAGGTAGAATTGATAGCCATCTATCTACTTGAAAAGTTGGTCGCAATTCGTTAGCGATATAGGTCTCTGCACATAGATTTTTATGTGTAAGCATAACACCTTTTGAATTACCAGTAGTACCAGATGTATATATAATACAAGCTAAGTCTTCTTCTTTTATCTTGTCTGGAGAAAATAATTCATTTTTTGGTGTGATATCATTATCTTTTATAGATTTAGGATGGTCAACATCTATTCCAGATGCTGTATCCTTTAATATCATAAAGTCTTCTACTCTAATTATAAGATCTATGTTCTCTAAATTCTTTTTTTCTATTTTAGAGAATAATCTTCTTGAAACGAATAGAGCTTTAGCTTCTGAATGGACTAATATATTTTTTATATTGTCAGCTGCGAAATCTGGAAGCATTGGGACAGAAGTCATGCCAAATCCAGTAGTTGCCATGAAGCAGACTGGCCAATTTGGCATGTTTTGAGAAAACAATGCTACTTTATCGCCTGGTTTAATACCATGTTTTTGGAGGACTCCAGCTATTTTATAGACTGCTTCTCCAAACTCTCTATATGTATAGCCTCCTTCATTTTCGTTTACAAAATAGAAGGCTTTATTTGCTGCATATTGAGAAATACTAAAATCAAGTAATTCTCTAAGAGACTTATGTCTTATATTTATCATATCAATTTAATCTAAATCAGATCCTGTAATAAAATTCTTTGGATGTTTTCCCTCAATACCTTTATCTTTATAGTATTGACGAATTTTTTTCATGTCTGCTTTTTTATCTCCTGATAGTACAAATTTCTCGCCACGGCTAACTTCTTTCTTTTTCCAATCGAAATACCCAAGATAAACAGGTACGTTAGCAGCTTCGGCTATTGTATAAAAACCAGTCTTCCATTTGGCTGTAGGTTTTCTTGTTCCTTCTGGTGCTATAGCTAGATGGAGACTATCATGTGTTTCAAATGCGTGAATGGATTGACGAACTACATTGTATCCTTTTTTCCTATCTATAGGAAGTCCTCCTAATCTTTTTAGAAGATTTTTAATAGGCCAGAAAAAGAATTCTTTTTTTACCATTACATATGCTTTTCCTCCTACAGAAGCATAATAAAGAGCGGATATAATAAAATCCCATGCAGAGGTATGTGGTACGCCTAGTATTATACATTTCTTTTCAGGTGCTGGTGGATCTACAGCTTTCCATCCTAAAAGATGAAGGAAAAATGTGGCTATTTTTTTATTCATAATATCAATTTTCAATAATAGCGTCAGACTTTAAGTTATTTGTGATAAAGTCTTGTCTCTGGGGAGTATTATTCCCCATATAGAAACGAAGAAGCTTAGTTATATTTTCATCAGGACTTAATTTAACAGGATCTAATCTCATATTTTCCCCAATAAAATATTCAAATTCTTTTGGTGAAATCTCTCCAAGTCCTTTAAATCGTGTTATTTCAATGTTAGATTTCAACATTTGTATAGCAGTCTGTTTTTCATCTTCGTTATAACAGTATTTAGTCTCTTTTTTATTTCTAACTCTGAATAATGGGGTTTGTAGTATAAATACATGTCCCTGACGAATTAAATCTGGATAATATTTTAAAAAGAAAGTAATAAGTAGTAGCCTAATATGCATACCATCTACATCGGCATCTGTCGCTATTACTATCTTGTTATATCTAAGATTATCCATGTCTTCTTCTATATTGAGCGCAGCTTTCAGTAAAATTAACTCTTCGTTTTTATAGACATCTTTTTCACTTTTTTGAAAGCTATTAAGAGGTTTACCTCGAAGGCTAAATACAGCTTGCGTATTGGCATTTCTACTTTTTGTTATAGAACCACTAGCAGAATCACCCTCAGTAATAAATAGAGTTGATTCTTCATGAAGGTCTTTTTTGATATCTGTATAGTGTACTCGACAGTCTCTTAGTTTCTTGTTATGAAGACTTGCTTTTTTATAGGTATTTTTAGTGCTTTTTGTTATGACAGATATAGCTTTTCTTTCTTTTTCAGAAGCTTTAACCTTTTTTTCTATGACGCTAGCTACTTCACGATTCATATGAAGATAATTATCAAGATTTTCTTTTAAGAAATCTCCGATAAAGCTTCTGACAGTGGTTTCACTATCTACATATTTCGATCCTAAAATAGTTTTAGGCTGGTCGTTAAATTTTGGTTCTTGTATGCGAATACTAATAGCTCCAATGATCGACTGCCTGATATCATTCGGTTCATAATCTTTATTAAAATATTCTTTAATAACCTTAGCTACAGATTCTCTGTATGCAGAAAGATGAGTTCCTCCTCTTGTAGTGTTTTGACCATTTACGAAAGATGCTATATTTTCTCCATTTTCAGATCCATGTGTTAGAACGATTTCTATATCTTCACCTACTAGATGTATAGGTGGATAAAGTGGTTCTTCAGTACACATCTCATTGTTTACTAAGTCTAGAAGACCATTGGTGGATTTGTATTCTTTACCATTAAGAACTAGTATTAAGCCAATATTCAGATATGAATAGTTTTTAATCATATCTTCGATGAATTCTAAATTATAGCTATAGTTTTTAAATATCTCATCATCAGCTAGATATGTTACTTTAGTTCCATTTTTTTCTTTAGTATCTAGATTTTCTTCAGAGAGCAGTTCTCCGCGCGAAAAAGTGGCTTTTTTAGACTTTCCATCTCTGAATGCTTGAATGATAAAAGAGCTAGAAGTAGCATTGACAGCTTTAAGACCAACTCCATTTAAACCAACACTTTTAGTGTAATCAGAATTGTCAAATTTAGCACCTGTATTCATTTTACTAGCTGCATCTACTAATACTTCAAGTGGAATGCCACGTCCATAATCCCTTATTGATATATAATTATCCTCGTTTATGTTGATTTCTATCTTTTTACCAAAACCAGCAGCATATTCATCGATAGAATTATCAATAACCTCTTTTATAAGCACATATAATCCATCCTCAGGCGATGATCCATCTCCTAAGTCTCCTATATACATACCTGATCTTTTTCTTATATGCTCATTCCAATCTAATGTAATGAAAGAGCTCTCTTCGTATTTTGACATTCTTATTAATATGTTTTATGCAAAAATAATATATTTTAAGTCAATAAAAAATTAAAAAAAAAATTAAAAAAGGCTGTCTATTTTATAGACAGCCAATAATTTTATATATAGATTAAACTGTTACTTCTTCATTTTTTTTTCTTTGGCTTTTACAAGCATGTCTTTAAGTTTATCTGTGCAAGCACATACTGAATCTTCGAAAGTAGCACTTGTAATACTTAAAATTAAATTATTACCAGGAATTAGTAACTTAATTTGAACTGTTTTCTGATGATTCTCTTCTAACTTGAGAACTACGTCAGCGCTTACAATATCAAGAAACTTTGACAATCTTTGAACTTTTTTGTCGATGAAATCAAGTAATTTTTGATCAGCATCGAATTTAATTGATTGAACTCTAATTTCCATTATTACCTCCATTTTTAGCTCGTGGATGAGCGTTTATATATGTTTTTTTTAATTGTTCAAAGGAGTTGTGAGTATAAATCTGTGTAGCTGCTATAGATGTATGGCCCAAAACTTCTTTGATACTATTCAAATCTGCTCCGTTATTAAGAAGATGAGTAGCGAGAGAATGTCTTAAAATATGAGGAGATTTTCTTCCTGAAAATCCATCTTTCCCTAAAAATTCTTCTTTAACAACGTTATTTACGAATTGAGGATATAATTTATTTCCTTTATCAGTTAAAAAAAATTCTTTTTCTGGCCGATTAGGGAATTCATCTCTAATTCTTTCCAAATATAATAATATTTCTTGAGATACGAAAGAAGGAATGGGAATTTCTCTTATTTTATCGCCTTTTCCTTTTATTTTAAAAATTTTTCTCGCACTATCATAGTTAGATATTAATAAATCACATATTTCGGCTCTTCGCATACCTGTGCTATAAAGTACTAAAATAATCATAAAATCGCGATATGCATGAAAATCTTTTCTTAGTAAGATAAGATGTTTCTTATTTTCTTCGAAAAAATTATCCATGGTTTTTTCAGTAAAAAATTCTGGTAATCTTTTATTTTCTTTAGGTCGATATAGTTTTTTTACCGGATTTGATTTTAAATATTCATTTTTAATTAAATAATTACAGAAACTACTTAATGCTGAAAGATTTAAATTTATAGTTCTGGCATTTATATTGGCTTCGAGTTTAGATGAAATATAAGCTCGTAGAAGATTGGATTTTAGTGAAGAAATTATTTCATCATTTTTATAAATGATTTCATCTGTTGATGAAGTTTCTTTTTCTGGATAGTTATGTAACATAAAATCATTAATAGCTGTCCTGTAAAGAATTACTGTTCGCGGAGAATATCTACGCTGAATATCAATATAGTTTAAAAAATCTTGAATTAAATTCATAATGCTTCTACAAATTTAAAAAATTTATTTATATTTGCAGTCCTAAAGAAAGGAGGTGATAAAATTATGATTATAGTACCAATTAAAGAAGGAGAAAATATTGAAAGAGCTTTGAAGAAATTCAAAAGAAAATTCGATAAAACTGGCACAGTAAGAGAATTACGTGCACGTAAAAATTTCGTTAAACCTTCAGTTAAAAGAAGAGAAGAAATTAATAAAGCTATTTATGTAAAACATCTTCAATTAGAAGACGAATAGTTTTATTTAAATATAAAATTAAAAGGGTAACTAAATATTATTTTAGTTACCCTTTCTTTATTTGTTTTCTACTTGTAGGGAGAGTATAGAAAAGAGCCACCACCAGCATAAGCTGGTGGTCCCCCACGTCCGCGTGGACCGAGACTTTTCTATACTCTCCCTACAAGTAGAATAGAGTTAAAGGAGAAAAAGGATGACTTTAAAGTTATATAGACTTTTTAGCTACCCTCTTTTTTTTTGTCTAAAAAGTAGTAACTTTGAGTATAGACTTAAATATTTAAAATAAAACTAACCGATATGTATGATCAAAAACTTAATGCTTTTAAAAAAGCTATATTAGAGGGTATTCCTGATGTATTGCCAAACAAAAAAAAATATGAAACTGGTATAAACCATGCACCAAGAAGAAAAGACATATTAAACCCTGAAGAAAAGAAATTAGCTTTAAAAAATGCTCTAAGATACTTTCCTTCTAAATTTCATAAAACTCTTTTACCAGAATTCGAAGAGGAGTTAGAAAACTATGGACGTATATATATGTATAGATTCCGTCCTGATTATCCTATTTCTGCCAGAAAAATAAGTGATTTCCCTCATAAAAGTGAAGCTGCAGCTGCTATTATGTTAATGATTTCAAATAATCTAGATAATGCTGTAGCTCAACATCCACACGAATTAATAATATATGGTGGCAATGGAGCGGCTTTTCAGAATTGGGCACAATATCGCCTAACTATGAAGTATTTAGCTGAGATGACCGATGAACAAACTCTAGTGCTGTATTCTGGACACCCAGCAGGATTGTTTCCTTCACATAAAAGTGCACCAAGATTAGTAATTACCAATGGAATGGTCATCCCTAATTATTCATCACAGGATGAATACGAAAAATTTAATGCTCTTGGAGTATCCCAATATGGTCAGATGACAGCAGGATCATTTATGTATATTGGACCTCAAGGTATAGTTCATGGTACTACTATAACTATTTTAAATGCAGCTCGAAAGAAAAGAAAAGATATTAAAGGTCAGATTTTCGTTAGTTCAGGTCTTGGAGGAATGTCTGGTGCACAAGGAAAAGCTTCAGTTATAGCAGGCGTAGTAGGTATAATAGCTGAGATTAATCCTAAAGCTATTTACAAGAGATTGGAGCAAGGATGGATAGGGGAGGTCTTCACAGATCTTGATAAATTATTTGAAAAGGCTATAGCTGCTCAGTGCGAGAAAAAATCTATTTCTTTAGGTTATCTAGGCAATATAGTAGATTTGTGGGAATATGTAGCGGATAAAGGTATATCAGTAGATCTTGGCTCAGACCAAACGTCTTTACACAATCCTTATGCAGGAGGTTACTATCCTGTAGGTCTTACCTTTGATGAATCAAATGTATTAATGGTAGAAGAACCAGAGAAATTTAAAAATAAAGTCAATGCTTCATTAATAAGGCAATGCGCAGCTATTAAAAAGCTAACAGATAAAGGAATGTATTTTTTCGATTATGGCAATGCATTCTTGTTAGAAGCATCTCGGGCTGGCGCAGATATTCTTAATAAAGATGGTTCTTTTATATATCCATCTTATGTACAAGATATTATGGGACCACTTTTCTTTGATTATGGCTTTGGCCCATTTAGATGGGTATGTACTTCATCATTGCCAGAGGATTTGGCACTAACAGATAAAATATCAGATGAAGTTATGTCTAAAGAGTTAGAAACGGCTCCAAAAGAAATTCAATCTCAATTGAAAGATAACATTCATTGGATAAGGGAAGCAGCTAATAATAAATTAGTAGTGGGGTCTCAAGCTAGAATATTATATGCAGACTGTGAAGGTAGAACTAAAATAGCTCTAGAAATGAATAAGGCTATACGTGAGGGAAAGATTAAAGCTCCGATAGTATTAGGCAGAGATCATCATGATGTGTCTGGAACAGATTCTCCATATCGTGAGACTTCTAATATTTATGACGGCTCACAATTTACAGCAGATATGGCCGTGCAGAATGTTATTGGTGATTCTTTCCGTGGAGCTACGTGGGTTTCTATACATAATGGAGGTGGCGTAGGATGGGGAGAAGTTATTAATAGTGGTTTCGGAATGGTAATAGATGGAAGCCAGGAAGCAGAAAAAAGAATTAAAGAAATGTTATATTGGGATGTAAATAATGGTATAGTTCGAAGAGGTTGGGCTAGAAATGAAGGTGCCATTTTCGCAGCTAAAAGAGCTATGCAAGATAATCCCAATTTAAAAGTTACTGTTCCTAATATCGTAGATGATGATTTATTTAAATAAATCGCTTTAGAACTTCTTTAATTTTCTCATCATCGTGAGCAAGCCCAATTAGTGCCTTTTCTATTTCATCGACTGAGTGAAGAGTGAAGAAGTCTCCTTGTATTTTACATGCTGATATTAGACCATTATCTACGTTAATGTTTACTTCTACAGAGCCTCCTGTAAGTTTAAATTTAGTTAAGTATTCATATTTTGGAGATTTACCATAGTTCCATTCGTAAGTATGGTATTTCTCCTTACGTAGTTGATTTATATTGTCAATATCAGTTTTTGATAATTCTGCTATACGGAGATTAAGCTTTTCGTGGATGAAATCTTTTAGATAAATAATAAATTCTTCTACTGTCATTTCTTTAGAAAGATGAGAAGATATATTAGTGACCCTACTTATATTTGAAGAAACTTTTTTTCCTACGAATTTTTCAGGATGTGATATTAGTGCATCAGAAAGGTTGGTTATAGATGCTGAGAATAGAAGGGTGCCGTGTTGTAGAATTCGTCCATTTTGAACACATATAGCATTTCCTGAAAACTTTTTACCATCTATTAATAAATCATTTCTACCTTCTAGATATGCATTGATGCCTAGATTTTTTAGTGCTAAGATTATTGGCTCGGTAAATTTGCGAAACATCTCTGATGTTTTCGCCATCTGTGCAGAATCTGTGCTACTGCTCCCATCATTGCAGTAATTCTGAATAAATGTGAAGTTAACATTGCCCAAGTCATGAAATACTGCACCTCCTCCGCTAAGACGCCTGACTACCGGTATATCATGTTTTTCTACGTAACTACGATTAATCTCTGCTAGAGTATTTTGATTTCGACCTACTATTATCGATGGAGAATTTCTCCAAAGTCTAAAAATACCTTCATTAAAATTAGTTAATAGATATTCCTCTTCAGCTAGATTGAAGTAAGGATCATTTTTTTCGTCTATAAAGCAAAGCATATTTCCAAGTGTAGTATATAATTATGTATAAAAAAGTTCCGAGAATAATTCCAGCAAGTATATCAAGAGGATAGTGTCTTCCTAGATACATCCTACTATAACATATTATTAATGACCAAAGTATAATAGTTACAGAGAACCAACGTTTTCTAAATATAGAGGCTGTTAATAATGCGAAACAGAATGTATTAGTGGCGTGATTAGATGGAAAACCATAACGTCCACCTTTACCATCTGGAAGGTTTAACAAATTAGCTAGATGCTCATTATATCCAGGTCTTGGACGTTCTATAAGAAGTTTTAGAGAATGAGCTATTTGATCGCAAAGTAGAACGCATAGAATTAATGCTATAACTCCATAAATGCCTATGACCCATCTCTTTTTTTCTGATCGTAGAGCAGGACTTTTCAGACCATAAAAATCAGGAAAGAAAAGTAGAACTGCTAATAATAGATATAATGGAAACCATACTACTGTATTAGAAAAAAAGAGCATTACTTGATCCATAAATGGAGAATGTAGTCCATTTATGGCAAGTAATACTTTTTCATCGATATCTTGTATCATATTTTATTTATTCAGCAAATTCCAAATCATATCCTTAAGTTCAGGGATATTTAACCCAGATACTGAAGAAATAAAGATATGAGGTATAGACTCAGGAATCGTTTTATCAATCTCTTCAGTCAACTCATCATCTAGCATGTCAGATTTAGATATGGCCAATAGCCTTTCTTTATCTAGTAGTTCTGGATTATATTCTTTTAGCTCTTTCAATAGAATATTATATTCTTCTACGATGTTATTAGCATCAGCTGGGACTAAGAATAATAACATAGAATTCCTTTCTATGTGTCTAAGAAACCTTAAACCAAGACCTTTGCCTTCATGTGCACCTTCTATAATTCCAGGAATATCAGCCATTACGAATGATTTATTATCATAGTAGCTTACGATACCTAGATTAGGTTCAAGTGTAGTAAATGCGTAGTTTGCTATTTTTGGTCTTGCTGCTGAAACAGATGAGAGGAGAGTGGATTTTCCAGCATTAGGAAAACCAACAAGTCCTACGTCTGCCAGTAATTTTAATTCTAAAATAAACCAACCTTCACTACCTTCTTCCCCTGGTTGAGAATATCGTGGTGTTTGATTTGTGGCTGATTTGAAATTGTAATTTCCAAGACCTCCCCGGCCTCCTTTGACTATTATTTTTTCTTCTCCAGGATTGACTATCTCACATAAAACTTCACCTGTTTCAGCATCTTTTGCGATGGTGCCAAGTGGTACATCAAGGTAAACATCTTTACCATCAGCTCCACTACTCATAGAACCACTGCCATCAGCTCCATGTTCAGCTTTTATGTGTTTCTTATATTTTAAATTAATGAGTGTCCAATACTGAGGATTTCCTCTGAGGATAATATTACCTCCACGACCTCCATTTCCTCCATCAGGGCCTCCTTTTGGAATGTATTTTTCTCTACGCATATGCATAGAACCTTTCCCTCCGTTACCAGAGGCTAGGAATAATTTGACATAGTCAATGAAGTTTGAATTACTCATTATTTATTTTTTTATATTATTATAATAATTTTATAAGATTATTATATACAGTTTCAATACTTTCGCTTCCTTCTACTTCGAAATATTTATTTTGTTTAATATAATAATCTTTTAGAGGCTCAGTCTTTTCGTGATAAGTATTTATTCTATTTTGAATAGTTGACTTTTCTGCGTCGTCTTTTCTACCTTCTATTTCTGCTCTGTGTTGAATTCTTTCAAAAATTAATTCGTCATCAAGATGTATAGAAAGAACAGCTTTAACTTCTCCGTTTAAATCTTTTAACATTTGATCAAGAGCTTCTGCTTGAGCTATAGTACGTGGAAAGCCATCAAATAAAAATCCTTTTACATCTGGATTAGCTTCAATGGAGTTTTTAATCATTCCTTCTACTACTTCATCAGGAACTAGATTTCCTTTTTCTATTAAAGAGGCAGCTACTTTTCCAAGCTCTGTGCCATTTTTCATTTCAGTTCTTAATAAGTCTCCAGTAGAAACATGTTTAAAATTGAATTTTTCAACTAATAATTTAGCTTGAGTGCCTTTCCCTGCACCTGGAGGGCCAAAAAGAATATAATAACTCATATTAATTTTTTTATTTAGTTTGATTTTCGTTTTCATCTATAATATAGATGTCTTTATATTGTCTTCCTAAGTGGTCGTAATCTAGTCCAAAACCTACGATAAAATCATTTGGAATTTCAAATGCTCTATAATCTATAGGAATATTCTTTGAATATGAAGCTGGTTTATAAAACAATGTACAGACTTTCACTTCACTTGCACCTTTTTCTTTTAATATTTGGTCAAGTTTTTCAATAGTTCCACCTGTATCAACTATATCTTCAACGATTATTATTTTTCTTCCGGTAAGATCTTCATTTATACCAATTAACTGCTTTACAGTTCCAGTGGATTGGGTTCCTTCGTATGAAGCTAGTTTTACGAAAAGAATTTCTGAAAGTATATTTATATTCTTTATAAGTGAGGCCGCAAACATAAATGAACCATTTAATACTCCTAAAAATATAGGACAGTCTTTATCTGTATAGTCTTGATTTATCTGATTTGCTACTTCTTTAATACGTGCTTCAATTTTTTCGTTCTTTAGATAAATTTTGAAAGTCTTATCGTATAGTTTTATCTTGTCCATATGTCAAATGAATTAATTTGTCGCAAATGTAATATTTTTTTTACAATAAAAGGTAATATAGAGCTTACGTAAATGGAAATTTATAATTTGAATAATTAATATATTAATATTACTTTTGCGTAAGACAAGATAATAAAAATATATGAAGCCAATTGTTAGTATAATTATGGGCAGCACTTCTGATTTAAAGATTATGGAGAATGCTGCGAAATTTCTTGATGAGATGGAAATCCCTTTCGAGATTAATGCTTTATCTGCTCACAGAGTGCCTCAGATGGTGAAAGACTTCGCGGACAACGCTTATGAAAGAGGTATTAAGGTGATTATAGCAGGAGCAGGTGGTG
The DNA here is from genome assembly GCA_041668045.1 of Bacteroidales bacterium. GTDB lineage: Bacteria > Bacteroidota > Bacteroidia > Bacteroidales > UBA932 > JBAYDV01. Next base: position 38,122 of record JBAYDV010000006.1, read on the forward strand.
CAGCTCATTTACCTGGTGTGATAGCTGCTTCAACTCCAGTTCCAGTGATAGGTATTCCTATTAAGTCTTCTAATTCTATGGATGGTTGGGATTCTATATTATCTATTTTGCAAATGCCTTCTGGTATTCCTGTAGCTACTATGGCTATAGATGGAGCTAAAAATGCTGCTATTATGGCTTTACAGATTTTGGCTACAGGTGATGAAGTGTATATGAAGAAAATGATTAAATTTAAAAACGAATTGGCTGATAAAATAGATAAGGCTAATAATGATTTGAAAAAAGTTACATTTAAATTTAAAACAAATTAAGGTTTAATTAAAAAAATTATGTAGATAGATGAGGCGGGCGATAGAGGAGAAAAAGAATACAAAAGCTGCCAGATTTATATTGGCAGCTTTTTTTGTTTTTGAATGTTTGAGTTGGTGTTCTGAGAGGCTGATGGCTCAGGAATTACCTAAGGAGATAACAGAGATTTTAGAAGAGAGAGTAAGAGATATTGGTTTTAATCTGGAGTCAGAAGGAGTGTCAGGTATAGCAAATGTCGATAATCTTTATCAGAATACTTTAGAACTTTATGAAGATTATTTAACTAATCCTCTTAATATAAATATGGCTTCTCGTAGAGAATTAGAATCTTTATTGATTTTATCTGATTTTCAAGTGGAAAGTTTGCTTGAATATATAGATTCTTATGGAGCTATTATTTCTAAAGAGGAATTATTATTAGTGGATGGATTTAATAAAAAATTGATTAATATACTTATTCCATATATTTCTTTTAAGGAATTTTCATTTTCTAAAGAATCTAAATGGAAATCACGGTGGCGTCTTAGATATAAAAATGGAGGTTATGCATATACTTCTTATAAATTAAAAAAAAAGAATTTTTTAGAGTCTGGTTTTCTTTTGGAAAATGACAGAGGAGAGAAAAAAATTCCAGATTTTACATCTTTTTATTTATGTTTTCTTCCTGATTTATTAGGAAGAAAAAAAGTTCATCATTCTAATCTTAAAATAAAAAAAATATTATTAGGGGATTATTCTCTTCGTTTTGCGCAAGGTTTGGCTTTGTGGAATACTTTTTCTTTTTCAGGGGCAGGACATCCTTCTAGTATGATAAAAAGAAATTATGGGATAAGTCCTTATACTTCATCGACAGAACAAGGGTTTTTTAGAGGGTTTGCTTGCGAATTAAAAGTTGGTGAAAATATAGATGTTTCAGCATTTTCTTCTTTTAATAAACATGATGCTCGTGTGGAAGGTGATTCATATTATAGTTTCCCCGAGACTGGTCTTCATGATACTGAATATGCGTTGGAGAATAAACGTACTTTGAATTCAATACTATATGGTACAAACCTTACTTGTGAAACTGGACTTTTCCAGCTTGGACTGACTTCTGCCTTTTATCGTTTTGATAAGCATAATGAGAGAAGAGTATATGATTATAATAGATATCAGATGTTTGATGGATGGTGGAGTAATTATTCCTTTAATATTATAGGGTCTTTTGGCAGAGTGCGAGTGTTTTCTGAATTAGCTATGGATCATGATTTTACTCCTGCTGTTATAGCAGGTTGTATATTTCCTGTTTCTAAGATTAAAAGTATAAATGCTGGAGTTAATATGCGTTATTATCCTAAGGATTATATAGCATTGTATTCTGGAGCTATTAGTTCTTCTACTAAATGTGCTAATGAAGATGGATGCACGTTTGATATTGAATGGAATCCAAAATACGAATTTAAGGTCTCGGCTTATGTAAATTATGCTTATTTCCCGTGGGTTAAATTTGGTATTGATAGTCCGTCATCCAAGATGAAGGCTAACATTGCCCTAAATTATACTTTTGAAAATAATGCTAATCTTGTATGTTCTTACCAATGTAATTATAAAGATTATAATGATAGCTTTAGAAATAATCTGAGGTGTGGATATAGGTCTTCGACTTTGAAAAAAGTTATATTCGAGTGTAGAGGAGAAGTCAATTTTGGTAGTACAGAGAAAAAAAATTCTGTGTCAGAATTATTATATGCGGGCGTTACTTTGAATAGGGATAAGTTAAAGGTTTCGTATAGATTGACTGGTTTTTGGGCTAAAAGTTGGAGTGATAGAATTTATTGTTATGAATATGGTTTGCCAGGCAGCTTTTCTGTACCAAGTTTCTATGGTAAAGGTGCTAGTACGTATGTAGTAATAAAATATGAACCTTTTAAGTGGATTCGCTCCACATTAAAAGGTTCATATTCGTATGATTTTAAAAGTCGAAAGAATAAAGAACAATTAAAACTTCAATTAGATTTTAAATTTTAATAGTTTTATTTAGCTTTTTTAATTTTAATTTTTTGTCCAGGATAAATAGTTGTCTTTTTAGTGAAACCATTTATTCTAAGTATGTCATAATATCCAACTCCTGAGAATTTATGTGATATATCGTATAGATTATCACCTCTTTTTACTGTATAGTAAATGTAGCCGTTTGAAGTATATGAAGTCTTAGAAGATGTCGAACGAGATGCATAAGAGTGAGTATAAATGGTTAAATATTGACCTATTCTTATGTTATTACTTCTAAGGTGATTCCAAGCTTTTATACTATTTATACTTGTGTGATATTTAATGGCTAGATAACCTAGTGATTCACCAGATCTAACTTTATGTCTTATTCTTGATGAAGTGGTAGATGTTCCATATTTGATTTTTTTAATAGCATTTTCGCTGAAATATGTAGATTTTTTATAATTATATATTTCATTTTCATTATCGATAAATGAAGCTATTTTATTATAAGGAAGTCGTAGTATATATGTCTTTTCCGTACCAGGAATGATGTTATGAATGTATTGAGGATTTAGCTGTTTGATTTGATCTACAGTAAGACCTGTATAATGAGCTATTTGTTCGAAGTGTAACATCTTCTTAATTTCCAAAGTATCGATATGTGGAGGAAGAGTCGGAGTAATAGGAGTAAGATTATATTCTTTATAGTAATGTAAGCTGTATAATGCTGCTATAAATGTAGGGACATAACTTCTTGTTTCACGTGGTAAATAGTAGTAAATATCCCAAAAGTCTTTATCTCCACCACCTGCACGTCTTATGGCTTTACTAACATTTCCTACTCCACAGTTATATGAAGCTATGGCTAGTGGCCAGCTATGGAAAATATTATAACTATCTGAAAGATAATGAGCTGCTGCTTCACAAGATTTAATAGGGTCAAATCTTTCATCTACATAAGAATTAATTTGAAGTTTATAGTGACGAGCAGTAGTATAAATAAATTGCCACATTCCTTTCGCACTAGCTCTTGAAACAGCTACAGGATTAAGACCAGACTCAATTATTGCCATAGCTTTTAATTCGTATGGTAGATTGTATTTGTCGAATATGGCTTCGAATTGAGGCATGTAAATTTTAGAAAGTCCTAATATCTTTTCAGTAGTATGAGGAATTTTTTCAGTATAATATATTATGTGATTTTTAATTACATTATTATATGGTAATTTTATGAAAGAATTCATCTTTTCTATTCTCTGCATATAAATGGAATCTGGAATATTAGATGTTAGAATGGTACTATCAAGGTTTACCATTTTAGCCTCAGAATCATCATTGTTTCTTTCTTGATACCATAAACTAATTAAAGAATCAGGATCTGCTGTAGCAGAATCAAAATTGTTAAAGGAGTTTTCCTCAAAAGCTATATTTTCTTTTTCTTGTTTGTCACTTATATAGTTATCAGGGACAGCATAATTTTTTAATGTGTCTATTTGATTATTTAAAGAATTAATTATTATATATAAAGAATCTAGTCTATTCTGCTTATTCTTTTTATTGAATTTTAAAAATGAAAGAAAATGTTTTTTCTTAGTATTTTTTAAAGTGTCAGGCTTAACTATAGATATGCTATTATAAACAGTATCATTAAGAACTGTATAATGACGTAAGGTGTCATATATAGTTACATGTATAGTGTCGATAATGTGTAAGTTTGTAACATATAAGTCTTTTGTTTTTACGACAGAAGAATCTTGTGTGTTTTTATTTTGTGCGTTTATACAAGATAATGTTAAGAAAAATAAAAGGCAAGTAGTGATAATATGTTTCATATTAAAATGTTATATGTAGTTTAAAACCGAATGAGTTATTATTATACGATGCAATATATGGACTATTCTCTATATTTAAAGGTGATATCATAGCAGGTTCCACATTCATGCTAATATTATCGCTGACATCAAAACTAGTCATTATAGCGAAAACATTAGCATCAATAATTTGAAGTGCGTAGATGCCTACCATGGCGATAATAGAATAATCTCTTTTACGTCTGAAATTATCTCGATAATATTTTAAATTGTCAGCAGTAAGGTTTCCAGTATAATTGGTGTCTCCTGTGCCTGTTTCTGCGTATAATTGTTTATATCGTCGATATTGTTTGTTATTATAATCATAAAAATAGGCAGATGTTAACATGGCACCATAATAAATAGGTATGCGCCAATAATCTCCTATGTATGCTTGTCCTAGACCAGGCAGTAAAGCAGAATATAGTGCAGCTCTACCTGGACTAGGGTGTAAATCTGATTTAAAATTCATGACCCCATCTAACATAGTTCCCCAATAAATACTAGCAGCTCCGATTATGAAGGTGTTTCGTAAACTAGAGTATTTATTATCTCCGGTATCATGATATTTTTTATTATATATTATACTTCCAGCTATAGTACCTCCTAGACCTCCATATATTATAGGTAATTTCCAATAATCTTTATTGTATATCTGAGATCCTCCTATAAATAATGCAGAAGGAAGAGCCATGTGACCTATAGTAAGGGTATCAGGAAGACCAGTCAAGGTATCTATTCTATGAGAAATCCCATGGAAATAATCTTTTAAAGTAAATGAATTAGTAACAGGGCTAGCTATGGTGTCATTTAGATTATCATCATTAGCATTTTGAGAGTTATAATTATTTTGATTATTAATGTCACCCCCTATACCTCCACCTATAATCTGGGCAGAAGCATTTATATATGTAGCAAGAAATACGAATATTATTAAGAGATTACGCACTTATTTTGATTTTATAAATTTAATTTTTCAATATCTCTCAAAAATGATTCCACTTCTTGATCATTTGAAAATTGTATAGTAAAACGTCCTTTTCCTCTGTCAGAGCGTTTAACATCTATTTTGTCTGGGAAATAATTTTCAAGAATATTAAGGACTCGTTGATAAGATTCTGGTAGATTTACTTCTTTTTTATTAGTCGTCTTTTCTTTCTTATTTGTATCCTCTTGTACCTTCTTTTCAACCTGTCTTACTGATAAATCCTTCTTTTCTATTTCTTGGCAGATTTTTAATTGCTCTTCTTCATTTTCTAATGTTAATAGGGCTTTCGCATGACCCATACTTATTTTCTGATCTCGAAGTGCTGTTTGTATAACTGGAGGAAGTTTTAATAATCTAAGATAATTGGTAATAGTCGCGCGTTTTTTTCCAACCTTTTCAGCCATAGCCTCTTGAGTAAGATTACATTCATTAATTAATCTTTGAAAACTAATAGCTATTTCTATTGGGTCTAAATTTTCTCTTTGGATGTTTTCGACTATAGCCATTTCTAGCATTCCCTGGTCATCAGTTTTCCTAATATATGCAGGAATTTTAGATAAACCAGCGAGTTGAGCGGCTCTAAATCTTCTTTCTCCACTAATTATTTGATATCGGCCACCTATATTTCTAACAGTGATAGGCTGAATTAGTCCTAATTGTTTTATAGATTCAGATAAATCTTTTAATGCTTCCCTTTCGAAAATCGTTCTTGGTTGAAAAGGATTAGTTATAATCTTCTCTAAAGGAATGTCAGTAAAAACGATTGGATTCGATATATAATGAGATTTGGTTAAATTATTAGATGTAATATCGTAATTATTCTCACTTTTAATTCCTTCGGCATCAGAAATTAATGCACTCAAACCTTTCCCTAAAGCAGACTTTTTCGACATATTATATTTTTTAATTATTTTTCTTAATTATTTCTTTAGCTAAGTCTAAATAGTTATTGCTACCAGTTGATATGGCGTCATATAATATAGCAGGCTTACCAAATGAAGGTGCTTCACTTAATTTTACATTACGTTGAATAATAGTATTAAAAACCATTTCTCCAAAATGCTGTTTTACTTCATCTACTACCTGGTTAGCTAAACGTAATCTTCCATCGAACATAGTAAGTAAAAAGCCTTCAATCTCTAATGTAGGATTAAGTCTTAATTGAACTAATTTAATAGTGTTAAGAAGTTTTCCAAGACCCTCTAAAGCGAAAAATTCACTTTGGACAGGAATAATGACTGAATCAGCGGCAGTAAGTGAATTTATAGTTATTAAACCAAGGGAAGGTGAGCAATCTATAATTATGTAATCATATTCATCTTTGACAGCATTAAGTGCATTTCCAAAGACTGATTCTCTATCATCCATATTTAACATCTCGATTTCTGCTCCCACGAGGTTAATATGAGAAGGAACAAGTTTTAATTTCTTAATTTCAGTATCAAGAATTACATTTGGTAAAGTTTCTTGACCTATCAAGACTTCATATAATGTTTTTTCTGAATCTGAATCAGGATTAAAATTAAGACTTGAAGTAGAATTAGCCTGAGGGTCAGCATCTATAAGCAGAGTCTTCTTTTCCAAGACGGCTAAAGAGGCTGCAAGATTTACTGAAGTCGTAGTTTTTCCGACTCCACCTTTTTGATTAGCTATAGCGATTACTTTTCCCATAATTTTATTCTATAAAACACAAATTTACAAAAAATCTTTTTTGTATTTGATAATTATGTCTAATTTTGTGCCTTAAGTTATTAACAATTAAATATGAAAGATTGGTTCGTTATAGTAAATCCTAAGGCAAACAGTGGAAAAATAGGGAAAGATTGGATAGATATAAAATCATTATTAGATATAAATCTGAATTATGAATTAAATTTTACGAACCGTAGATATCATGCGGTGGAGTTAGTAGTTTCAGCATTAAAACAAGGTTATCGAAAAATTCTGGCAATAGGAGGGGATGGAACAATAAATGATGTATTGCACGGAGTATTTCTACAAAAAAATATTCCTTTATCTGACATAACTATTGGCTATATTAATGCGAAAATGGATAATTATATAGAATGTATTTTAAATATAGCATTGGATAAAGCAGAAATGAAAGATGTTTTCGAAGTCAGATATTATGAGTCTAAAGTTTTGCAACAGAGATATGTCTTCGATGTAGAAACTGTTACAGAACGAGGAATTGAAGATATAACAGTTTCATTACTTCCTAATAGCATAAGAACTATTCACTGCTAATAGTAACAGTCTGAAATGCTTCAATATCATAATAAGGATAATATGCTCTGACTACAGCATTTTTTACAGGCTTTAAAGGCATTATCTTACCCATACTATTTATTTGTAAATATTCTTCATATCCATTTTCAACCTGCCATAGAAGAGGAACATCATATGCAGATTCCGGAGTTCTAACAGCAGTATTGTAATATGTTTCGTTTAGTTTCATATATATATGTTTTTTTATGTCAATAGTGGGACGAATCACACTGACGCATATTTCTTTTTTTGCATGAGCTCCGGCGGAAATGAGAATTTTATATTCTCCAACTTCATGTGCAAATACAAGAATCGATTTACTATTTAGAGATACACTTGTAATTTCCAATGAAGGAGAAGAAGTGGACCAATTTATCCGCGAGGAGTAAGGTGCTATATCGGATATATTAACTTGCAATTCTTGGTAAGGTATTATTACTGTATCAGAGATATTTGTATCTATATGAGCATCTTTGATTTTAAAGGCTAATGATGCAGAATAATCACCTAAAAAAGCGGTATAAATGACTGAAGAATCAGATCTGGCTATACATTTTATTTTACCCCAAGAATCAATGATAGCACATTTTGGATTAGAAATACTAAATTTTACTTTATTAGATTCTATATCTTGGTCAAGCCATGGAGTAAATTCATCACCAACGTAAATATTATCAGCACTTAAACCATCGGGGAATCCTAGATTGAATTTGTATTTAGTGACATTGATTATAGTTGAGGAACTTACTCCAGAACTATCATCTACTATAGCAGTAATTTCGACTTGTCCCTCTTTTAGAGCCTTGATAAGGCCATTATTATCTAATGTAACTATTCCTTTAGGTTGGCAAGACCAGACAACTTTTTTATTACTATCGACAGGAATAATTTCAGGACATAATCTACAAGTATCGTTTAGATGTAAAATTTTATCGCCATTTTTAATAGAAAGATCTCTGGCATAGAATTTCATATCTGAAGTTTCGATATATGATCGAAAATCAGTATTTCGGTCCAAGCCTCTGCCATAAGGAATTACATGTAATATATATTCTTTATTTCTAATTATAGAAAAATTATCTGTGTTTAGAAAGAACAATAATTTTATATCTTCTTTACATAATGAGTTAGAATAATAGTTGGCATTTAATTCTACATAGGTTTTATATGAATTATTCCCAATGTTTTCGAACATATATAATGTCACACCTTCATTATATAAAGAAGCAAGTTCTCCATTACTTTTGTTTAGACTACTTCCTTCTGAAAATGAATTTACCTGCTCATAATAATCTATATCCTGGAAAATATTGCTAGCTCCTGGAATATTATGCAAAGAGACTTTCGTAATATCTAGATTTACATCTTTATCTAATTTAGACTTATCTAAGATAACTTTTATGCAAGAGCTTAAATTAGTTAACTTAATACTTATATTTCTATTCTTTGGAATGGAGAGTAGTTTACTTTCTCCATACATAGGAATATTTTTATAAATATTAAAGAGGGCCTCTTGGTCTGAGCATTGATAAATATAATTTTCTATATCTGAGATAGTTTCAAAAGGAGGGAAAGAAGAAATTTTTCCCATATTAGCTAAAACGAAGAAACTATATTTCTTATTTATATCTAAAGACAAAGATATATATCCTTTAGAAGAATATAAAGAATTTACTATATTTCCTTTATCATCATAAACGAATATACATACATCCCTAAGAATATTTTTCAAATCAATACTACTTGAATATAAACTTGATTTAGTTTCATAATCTAAGTTAATATTTATTTCTTCAATTTTCTCTCCAGCTACATCATTCTCCTCATTTGAAATACAACCGAAAAGAGAAAATATCATCAAAAATGAGATAAAAATTCTACTTTTCATAATATGCGTTTTTAGTTCGTAGAGCTAAATTACATATCATAAATTAATAAAAAAATGAAAAGCGAGGCATTAGAAAAAAAATACGGAAATCTTTACAAGAAATATTGATTTTTAAAAAATATATAAGAATTTTTAATTTATAAAATTAGTATCTTTGACTTTATAATCTATATATCTGTGTTTCATCCATCGATAAACAAAGCAATCTTCGAATGGACCTTTTAATCTATTCCAAATATGAAATTTAGAAGTGCCAGCTGTTCTAGGAAAATGATGAACCGGTATTTCTTTAAATTTCCCACCTTCTTGAAGTAAAATTAAAGCAGGGAGGAATCTATGCATACCTGTAAAGAAAGGTATTTTTTTAGCATATTCAGTATTAATGATTTTAAGAGGACAGCCAGTATCAGTAGCTCCATCTTTTGTCATCATTCTACGAAAGCCATTAGCGAATTTAGACTGAAATCTTTTAAAAGCGGTGTCTTTTCTATTTGCTCTAATTCCAGTGACTAATGGATATTCATTGGCATAAGGCATAAGTAAATCAAACTCATAAGGATCAGTCTGAAGGTCTGCATCAATATATCCAACAAAAGGACTTTGAGCTGCATCTATTCCAGCTTTGATAGCAGCACTTAAACCATTATTCTTAGTGAAGTTTAGATAAAAACAGTGCTCATTTCTCTCACATATACCCTTGATTTTTTCTTCACTATTATCAGAAGAACCATCATTAATAAATAATAAGCAAACTTTATGTTTAGTGCTTTTTATATATCCTGTAAGTTTTTCTTCAAGAGCTGAAGCATTATCTTCTTCATTATATATAGGAATAATAATTGTTAACTTATAATTTAATGTTAAATTTGTCGTCATTGTTAGATTTAATTTTTAATGGTCAAATATAATAAATATTCAATATATTATTGCTATGAATTCTCATAAAACCAATCTGCTAATCTTGTTATTTTTAGGAATAGCTGCTTTTTTTATACAAAATAAAGTTCTCGATGCGAATATAATGGAGGCTAGAAATATAGTCACTGCTAGGGAAATGGTAAATGAAGGACATTGGATAGTTCCTACTATGAATGGAGAGTTGAGGCTCGAAAAACCACCTCTTCCTACTTGGATAGCAGGTCTGGCAGAAAGTATTAGTCCTGATAATATAAGCTTGCAAAGAGATATGGCAGGTCTAGCTGCACTATTATTAATGCTATTCATGTACCTATTAGCTTTTGAACTTAGTCGTAGATACGATTTCGCTATGATATCGACTTTGGTGCTAATTACTATGTATAACGTAGTATTGATGGGTAGAACTGCCACATGGGATATATATTGCCACGCATTTATGTTAGGAGCTATATATTATTTATATAAAGGATTAATAAGAGAAGGAACGCAAAGAAAACTTTTCGTTTTAGCAGGAGTATTTTTAGGGTTATCATTTTTGAGTAAAGGTCCAGTAGCGTTTTTCGCTTTACTTCTACCATTTTTAATGACTTGGTTTATTTTAGGCAATGTAAAATGGCGTAAGAAAGGCTGGTCAATATTCTGGATGATTATTATTATGCTTGTATTGAGTTCATTCTGGTATGTTATATTATTTATATACCATCATGATACTGTGCAATATGTTTTAAATAAAGAATCTACAGCTTGGATTAATCATCATGTAAGACCATGGTATTATTATAGTTCTTTTATATCAGAAATGGGAGTCTGGGCATTTGTATTAATAACAGCGATTTTATCTCCTCTCTTCAGAAAATATGATAAGTTCTCTAAAGAAAATTTATTTTTTATCTGTTGGATGCTTCTGCAAGTGATATTATTATCTTGCTTTCCAGAAAAAAAGAAAAGGTATCTATTACCAGTCACTATTCCTGTTTCTTTAGCAGTGGCCTCTATGCTTATTTATTGGGTAGATATATTTAAAAGAAATGCGAGAAAATCATTTATGAGATCATTATATAAAGTTAATGCATATATAATAAGTGTTCTCGTATTAGTTATTCCGATTCCTTTATATCTCTTCGTGTATGCGAAAGGTTTTATGTCTCTGACTTTATTTATAGTGCTAGCGGTTTTATTATTAGCTATTGCCATATATTTATTACGGTCAATACCTAGATTACAAGTAAAACGCTTAGTATATGGTGTAGTTGCTGTATTTTTTCTTGTAGAAGTTCTTATGATGCCTACTATAGGGGAATTATTTAAAAATCCTAAGACTAATACTATAGCTAATACAAGAAATATGGAAG
>JBAYDV010000007.1:0-46211 GCA_041668045.1 Bacteroidales bacterium
GTCTTACGGTCGCGGTAAGCATAACATAAACCTTTTTCGTAGGTATTTTTAGCTACAGTCCATACATTTTTACGTGCAAGGAAATTACCACGAGTTTCTTTAAGAACTTTTTTACGGCGAGCTCTTGAAGCTACCGAATTTACTGATCTTGGCATACTCTTTTTTCTTTTAAGAATGGCAGCGCCCTCCACTTTGAGAGACTTTTTCCGCTGTTCATTCAGTTAAACAATAAATAATTTAAGCGACAGGAATTAATTTCTTAACTCTTTTAACATCACACTTATCCAACATACTTACGTGGGTAAGGTTACGTTTTTGTTTTGTCGTCTTTTTCGTGAGAATGTGGCTTTTATAAGCATGTTTTCTCTTAATCTTTCCAGAACCTGTAACGGTGAAACGTTTTTTGGCTCCAGAATTCGATTTTAATTTGGGCATTGTTACAAAATTTTAATTAAACAATTATTTTTTCTTTCCTTTAGCCTTCACAGGTGCTAACATCATTATCATTCTTTTACCCTCTAGTTTTGGCATTTGTTCTGCCTTACCATGCTCTTCGAGCTCAACGGCAAATCTTAATAATAATTTCTCACCTTGTTCTTTAAATAGAATTGAACGGCCTCTGAAAAAAACATAAGCTTTTACTTTATTCCCTTCGTCCAAAAATTCGATAGCATGCTTTAATTTAAATTGATAATCATGCTCATCAGTGTTTGGTCCGAAACGAATTTCTTTAATAACTACTTTAGTAGCGTTTGCCTTCATTTCTTTAGCTTTCTTCTTCTGTTGGTAAACGTACTTTTGGTAATCTATAATTTTACAAACAGGTGGATCAGCTCTTTCCGCAATTTCTACTAAATCTAATTCTAGACTCTCAGCTAGTTTGAGAGCTTCAGAAGTAGGCATAACTCCCTGAGTAGGTACATTATCTCCTACCAATCTAACATTTGGTACTCGAATTCTTTCATTTATTCGTGTACTGTCATTATTTGACTGACGATTAAAATAAGGCCTTCTTCCATTGTAAGGCTTTTTCGCTCCATAATTCGGTCTCGATGACGGATGGTATGGGCGTTTTTTTTGTGGTCCAGCGATTTCTTTATCCTCCTATTATTAAATTAATAAATATTTGAATTAAGCTATTTACTTAATTCTTCTTTGACTGCATCGTTAACTACTTTAGCGAATTCATCTATAGTCATTACTCCTTTATCTCCGTCTCCTTGCTTACGCACTGAAACAGTAGAAGTATTTTCTTCTTTTTCTCCGACGATTAATGAAAAAGGTATTCTTTTTAACTCACTATCTCTTATCTTCTTACCTATAGTTTCATTTCTATCGTCTACAGACGCGCGAATATCGGAATTATTCAGCAATTCACCAACTTTTTTTGCATATTCGTTGTACTTTTCACTGATTGGCAATATAATAGCTTGGTCTGGAGTTAACCATAATGGGAATTTACCTGCTGTATTTTCTATAAGTACAGCGATAAATCTTTCCATAGATCCAAAAGGTGCTCTATGAATCATTATTGGTCTATGCTTTTTATCATCTTCACCTATATATTCAAGTTCAAATCTTTCTGGCAAATTGTAATCAACTTGAATAGTTCCTAACTGCCATTTTCTTCCAATAGCATCTTTCACCATAAAATCAAGTTTCGGACCATAAAATGCTGCTTCTCCATATTTTGTAGTGGTTTTTAAACCTTTGGCTTTAGCAGCTTCTATAATAGCCTGTTCAGATTTATCCCAATTTTCATCAGATCCGATATATTTTTCTTTATTATTTTTATCTCTTAAAGAAATTTGAGCTGTGTATTCGGGAAAGTCTAAAACTTTGAAAATATATAGTACGATGTCAACTACTTTCATGAACTCATCCATTAACTGGTCAGGTCTGCAGAAAATATGTGCATCATCTTGAGTAAAACCCCTTACTCGCGTTAATCCATGTAACTCGCCACTTTGTTCGTAACGATAAACCGTACCGAATTCAGCATAACGTAAAGGTAATTCTTTATATGAATGAGGTTTTAATCTATATATCTCACAGTGGTGAGGGCAATTCATTGGTTTTAATAAAAATTCTTCACCTTTTTGCGGTGTATGTATAGGTTGAAATGAATCTTTGCCATATTTTGCATAGTGACCTGAAGTCACATAAAGTTCCTTCTGTCCAATATGAGGAGTCATTACTTGTAAATAATGATATTTTTTTTGAACTTTTATTAGAAAAGCTTCTAATCTAGATCTTAATTCTGTACCTCTTGGTAACCATAAAGGAAGTCCAGCTCCTACTTTAGGAGAAAAAGCAAATAATTCTAATTCTTTTCCTATCTTTCTATGATCTCTTTTTTTAGCTTCTTCCATCATAGCAAGATATTCCTTAAGAAGTTTCATCTTAGGGAATGTAATACCATAGATTCTAGTAAGCATTGGACGTTTTTCATCTCCTCTCCAATACGCACCTGCTACAGAAGTAATTTTTATCGCTTTAATTACTGATGTATCTTTTAGATGAGGACCACGACATAAGTCTGTATATTGGCCACAACTATATAATGATATAGTTCCATCTTCTAATTCATCTATTAACTCTAATTTATACTCGTCTCCTTTCTCCTTAAATAACTCTAATGCTTCAGCTTTCGAAACATCTTTTCTTGCGAATTCTTGCTTTTGACGAGCAAGTTCTAGCATTTTATCCTCTATCTTTTTAAAATCAGAATCAGAGATAGTTTTACCTTCAAGATCAATATCATAATAAAAGCCATTATCAATAGCTGGACCTATACCAAATTTTGTTCCTGGATAAAGTACTTCAATCGCTTCAGCCATTAAATGTGCTGATGAATGCCAAAAAACGTTTTTAGCCTCATCATCTTCCCATTTATAAAACTTAACACTTGCATCTGTATTTATAGGTCTCTTTAGATCATACATCGCGCCATTAACTGAGGCGGCCAAAACATCACTGGCTAAACGTGGAGATATACTCTCTGCTATCTGAAGAGGAGTAACATCATCTTCATAACTTTTCACGCTACCATCTGGAAAGGTAATATTTCTCATATTTTACTAATATTAATTCAATTATTATTTCGATTACACATTTGTTTTCGAAATATCTGACAAAGATAATGAAAAAAATATTAAATTTGCATTCTAAAAAAAGAATATATAATGGATAATAAAACAAAATGGCACTTAGCAGCTAAGTATGGACTAAAATTAGCTTTAGTAACTATAGTAATTGGAATTGTACAAGCTTATTTAAACAAACCCATCATTGGTTCTTTGTTAAGTATAGTTAAACTGATTTTGACAATATCATTATTACGTAACTTTATGCAAAAGTTCACAGATTTACAACCAAATAGACCAATTTCATATGGTCAATCTTTTCGTTTCGGATTTTTAGTGAGCTTTTTCTCATCTATTGTATGTGTAGCTTTTTTTGTACTAGAATATACAGTTTTTTTTCCACATCTTATAGACGCTCCTTTAGAGCAATATGCAACTATGATGAAGCAATATGGAACTACTATACCTCTAGATTATGATCAGCTTAGGGGACTACTACCAAGTATTATTATGATAGGTCAAACATTTAACTGTTTAATATGGGGTCTTATATTGTCTTCAATTATAGCTAATTGGACTAAAAAAGATATGCCTTTCTTTGATAAGAATGATAATAACTTTGATAATAATAATTCAAACATTGATTCCGAAGAAATAGAATAATCATCTTCTAGCTTAAATATAAATTAATATGAATCTATCCATCGTAATATCACTGCTTAACGAAGCAGAATCTTTAAAAGAACTTATAAAAGGAATTAAAGATTCAATCGAAAATTCAGAATTAAAAGGAATAGAATATGAAGTAATCATGATAAATGATGGAAGTACAGATAATTCTTGGAATACTATAAAAGAATTATCTAAAAATAATCCTTTTATAAAAGCAGTTTGTTTTAGAAGAAATTATGGTAAATCCGCAGCTTTGTATATTGGGTTTAAAAAAGCCGAAGGAGATGTAGTAATAACTATGGATGCTGACCTCCAAGATGATCCTAAAGAAATAGTTCCTCTATACAAAATGATAATAGAAGATGATTATGACATCGTTTCTGGGTGGAAACAAAAAAGGTTGGATAATAAATTAACTAAAAACATTCCTTCTAAAATTTATAATTATACTGCCAGACGAGTAACAGGCATAAAACTTCATGATATGAATTGTGGTATTAAAGCCTATAAGAAAATCGTTGTTAAAAATATTGAAGTTTATGGAGAGATGCATCGTTACATTCCATATCTTGCTAAAAATGCTGGTTTCACAAATATTACTGAAAAGAAAGTATTTCACCATAAAAGAAAATATGGTAAAAGTAAATTTGGGATAAATAGATTTATTAATGGATTTTTAGATTTATTATCTTTAAATTTTCTTGCCAAATTCGGTAAAAAGCCAATGCATCTTTTTGGTACACTTGGCATATTGTCTTTTTTATCTGGTTTTGCTATAGCGATTTGGATTATCGTAGATAAACTAGTCGCTCAATCACGGGGACTTAAATTTCGTCCTGCGACTGAACAACCATTATTTTATATAGCTTTAGTGATAATAATTATCGGAACACTCTTGTTTCTTACTGGTTTTATAGGAGAACTTATATCTAGAAATAGCAGTTCAAGAAATGATTATAAAATACGTGAAGAAATTTAATAATTATTTATTTTTAATCTGAGCCTTATTTTTTACTTCGTTTTTTTCCTCTGTCTTAATGGTTTTAGAGACTAATGATTTGAATTCAGCCTCATTAATAGTTTTACAAGCACAATTCAATTTGGCTCCTATACCTACTGATATTTTAGCAGTATTTACTTCACCTTTAAAGTCGGCAGTTGATTTAAAAGATGTTAACTCTTTAGTTATAATTATACCATCTACAAAACCCCATAAATCAAGATTAGTACAGACTATAACACCTTTTACATGGGCATTTTCACCTATAACTACTTTATCTTTTGTATAAATTGTTCCTTCGAATTCACCATCAATCCTAACTGCTGATTCCGAAGTTAGTTCTCCAACTATTTTTGATGAAGGAGATAATCTACATATTTCATTTAATTGTTCTGATTCTCTTTTAGACATAGCTAATAATTTAATTTATTTATAAATGAATTACCTCATCATGAGAAGCTTCAGCAGCTTCTTTTATAGATTCACTCATAGTTGGATGAGGAAACATCGTATTAATAATATCTCGAGCCTTCAATCCGAATTTACGTGCCATTACTAAAGTGCCAATAGTTTCGGTTACATTCGCTCCAACTATATGTGCTCCTAGAATATTATCGGACTTCTTATCTATTATCAATTTAACAAAGCCATCTCTTTCACCTGCTGAGACAGCTTTTCCTGATGCTGTAAAAGGAAATTTTCCTACGACATAATCATAAGATTCTTCTTTAACTTTTCTTTCTGTTAATCCCACTGAAGCTACTTCTGGTGATATAAAAGTGCATGCCGGGATATTGTTATAGTCTATCAATTCAGGATTTAGTCCTGCTATTTTTTCTACACAACACACTGCTTCTGAAGAAGCTACATGAGCAAGTGCAGGCGTTGGAATAATGTCTCCTATAGCATAAATACCAGCTACTGACGATTGATAATATTCATCTACTATAACTTTTCCTTTATTCATTTTCACACCAAGATTTTCGAGTCCCAGACTTTCAGTATTTGGCAATACTCCCACTGCTGAAAGTACTTTATCAACTTCGATTTTCTGTTCCCCTTTCTTGGTTTCTATAGTTAGATTACATTTAGAATGATTATTTTCATCAGTAATTACTTCTACATTCTTTACTTGAGCAGAAGTCATAACTTTCATCTTACTTTTTCTAAATGATCTGGATATCTGAGCTGATACATCATCATCTTCTAAAGGTAGAATTCTATCCATATATTCTATTACATAGACTTTTTCTACTCCTATAGTATGATAAAAATAAGCTAGTTCACAGCCAATAGCACCAGAACCGATAACTGCCATACTTGATGGTAATTCTTCTGGCACCATTGCCTTTTTATATGATATAATATTTTCTTCGTCGATAGGTGCAAAAGGTAGAGAATTTGGTCTGGAGCCAGTAGCAAGTATTATATTGTCTGCTAGTACCTTAAACTCATTACCACTTTCATTATCTTTTACCTCTAATTCTCCAACTGCTGCGACTTTAGCATTGCCCTTTATAATGGTTATTTTATTCTTTTTCATTAAGAAGTCCACCCCTCGCGACATCTGCTCAGCTACTTTTCTACTTCTTTCTACGACTTTAGATATATCGATTTTTACATTGTCTGCTTCAAATCCATAATCAAGACCATTTAAGGCATAATGATAAGCTTGGGCACTTTTTAATAGCGCTTTAGTTGGAATACATCCCCAATTAAGACATATACCTCCAAGTTTGTCTTTTTCAACTATTGCTACTTTTTTTCCTAATTGAGCAGCTCTAATGGCAGCTACATATCCTCCCGGACCAGCTCCTATTATAATTATATCATATCTGTCCATCGTTCTTTACAGGCCTTTACCGTGACAATTTTTATATTTCTTGCCTGAACCACATGGACAAGGATCATTACGTCCTACTTTTTTATCTACATGGATAGGCATATGAGTTTTTGGCTCACCTGAGTTTGTCGAAAGGTTCTGATTACGAGAGACTTTCATCTTACTCATATCAGTTTTCTTACGACTTACATTTTTTTCCAAAACTTTAGATTCGTCTTCAAGTGACTGCCCAGGAGATGGTCTTAAAGCTATATGTGCTTTTAATAAGAAAGATAAAACGTCTTTACTTATCTTTATGATGATATTTTGGAATAAATTATAACTTTCTAGTTTATAAACTAAAAGAGGATCTTTCTGTTCGTAAGTAGCATTCTGTACAGACTGTCTTAAGTCATCCATATCTCTCAAATGCTCTTTCCAATATTCATCTATTAATAGTAGAGTAATAGTTTTATTAATACTTTTAATTAGTTCTAAACCTTCACTCTCATAAGCTTTTTTAAGATTTACAAGCACTTGCATAACTTTTATTCCATCAGTTATAGGAACTGCTATATTCTCATAATATGAATTTTGTGATTCATACACACTCTTGATTATTGGCCATGCTTGTTTAATAATAACTTGAGATCTTCTTTCATATTCCTTTCTTATATCAGAAAATAATTTATCTGCTAATTTATCAGTACTTGAAGTATCTACAAAATTTTCATCAACAGTAACATCTATTGATAAATTTCTAATTACCTCTTCTTTAAACTCTTCGTAGCTCTCTTTCTGTGCATTTTCAGCTAATATTTGACTATAATCAGCCGTCATATTCATAACATCAACATCGATTCTTTCTCCATAAAGAGCATTACGACGTTTAGTATAGATAACTTCTCTCTGAGCATTCATAACATCATCATACTCAAGAAGTCTTTTTCTTATACCGAAGTTATTCTCCTCTACTTTTCTTTGAGCCCTCTCTATCGAATTTGACAACATTGAATGCTGTAACATTTCTCCCTCTTCAAGCCCCATCTTATCTACTATATTCGCTATTCTATCAGAACCGAATAAACGCATTAAATTATCTTCCAAAGAAACGAAGAAAACAGAAGAACCAGGGTCTCCTTGACGACCTGCACGACCTCTAAGCTGTCTATCTACTCGTCGACTATCATGTCTTTCAGTACCAATAATGGCCAGACCTCCAGCTTCAATAACTCCTTCTCCTAATTTTATATCTGTACCACGACCAGCCATATTCGTGGCAATGGTAACAGTGCCAGCAGCACCTGCAGTAGCCACAATATCAGCCTCACGAGCATGTTGCTTAGCATTCAAAACATTATGCTGAATACCTCTTAGCTTCAACATTCTACTAAGTAATTCTGAAATCTCAACAGATGTAGTACCAACAAGTACTGGTCTTTTTAATTTAACCAATCGAACTATCTCATCGATAACAGCATTATATTTTTCTTTTTTTGTTTTGTAAATTCTATCATCGTCATCATGTCTAATAATAGGTTTATTAGTAGGGATAACGACAACATCTAATTTATATATATTCCAGAACTCACCAGCTTCTGTTTCAGCTGTACCGGTCATACCAGCTAATTTATGATACATTCTGAAATAATTCTGAAGTGTAATAGTAGCAAATGTCTGAGTCGCAGCTTCTACTTTAACACTTTCTTTAGCTTCTATAGCTTGATGCAAGCCATCAGAATATCGACGTCCTTCAAGAATACGACCAGTCTGCTCATCTACGATCTTCACCTTATTATCCATTACGACATACTCAGTATCCTTCTCAAACATCGCATAGGCTTTTAGTAACTGACTTACCGTATGTACTCTTTCAGACTTTAATGCATAATCAGCTAATAATTGATCTTTCTTCTCTTGTTTAGCCTCATCTGATAATTCACTATGTTCAATTTCAGAAATTTCTGACCCTATATCTGGTAAAACGAAGAAATTATCATCCTCAAGCTTCTGAGATAATAAATCATTACCTTTATCAGTAAGATCTACAGATTTCATCTGCTCATCAATAACGAAAAACAACTCATCAGTCACAATAGGCATCTGCTTATTATTATCCTGCATATAAAAATTATCTGTTTTTTGAAGTATTTGTTTAATACCTGGCTCAGATAAATATTTAATTAATGGATTATACTTAGGCAGTCCTTTGTGTGCTCGAAGTAAGATTTTTCCACCTTCTTCTTCATTACCTTCTGAGATTAATTTTTTAGCGTCAGCTAAACATTTAACGACTAATGCTTTTTGAGCATTATATAATCTTTCTACATAAGGTTTAAACTCAACGAACTGTTGATCTTCTCCTTTAGGTACTGGTCCAGAAATAATAAGAGGTGTTCTAGCATCATCAATTAACACAGAGTCAACCTCATCGACTATAGCATAATTATGTTTTCTTTGAACAAGGTCAGAAGGATCTATAGACATATTATCCCTCAAGTAATCAAATCCGAATTCATTATTAGTACCGAAAGTAATATCGCTTTTATATGCTTTTTTCCTTGGTTCTGAATTAGGTTGATGTTTATCTATACAATCTACAGTTAAACCATGGAATTGATATAGAGGGCCCATCCATTCCGAGTCACGTTTTGACAAATAATCATTAACAGTAATAACATGAACTCCTTTACCAGGAAGAGCATTTAAGAATACAGGAAGTGTGGCAACTAATGTTTTACCTTCACCTGTAGCCATCTCTGCTATTTTTCCTTGATGTAAAACTATACCACCGATTATCTGAACATTATAATGAACCATATTCCAGGTTACCATATTACCTCCAGCTAGCCAGGTATTTTTCCAAATAGCTTTATCGCCTTCTATTCTTACAAAATCATATTTTGTACTAAACTCCTTATCTCTTTCTGAAGCTGTTACGACGATTTCAGAATTCTCTGTAAATCTACGTGCAGTAGATTTCATAATAGCAAAGGCTTCTGGTAGAACTTCTTCCAAAACCTCCTCTATCTGGTCATCTATCTTCTTAGTCAAATCATCAACCTCAGTTGCTAATTTTTCTTTTTCCTCAGAAGCTATAGTTACGTCCTCAAGTTTTTTTCTACATTCTTTCTTTTTAGCCTCATTATCTGCTATTTTAGCTTGAATCTTTCGACGTATGATATTCGTCTCTTCTCTTAACTCATCGTTAGATAATTTATCTATTCTTTCATATGAAAGTAAAACCTTATCTAAAATAGGTTTTAAAAGCTTCATATCCTTTTCGGCTTTTGAACCGAACATCTTTTTCAAAATTTTATTAAATCCTGCCATCTATATATTTACATTTATTTTCAAATTATACTACAGCTTACAAAGATAAAATAATATTCTAAGTTTTCTAATTTTTCATTATATAAATAAGTACTATTTTACGCTTAAGATTATACAAAAAAATAAGAGCTATTCAAATGAATAGCTCTTATTTTTCAATTATTAATGAATAATTATTCGTCTAAAGATATAGCATCACTTGGACAAGCATCGGCACAAGCACCACATTCTATACATTCATCAGGATTGATATGATAAATATCTCCTTCAGTAATTGCTCCTACTGGGCATTCATCTATACATGTACCACATGCAACACATTTATCTGAAATTTTGTAAGCCATTGTAAAAAAATTTAAATTATTATTAATTGTTAATTAAGGCACAAAAGTAATAATTTTTTTTATACGTTCTACAAATTATAATTATATATTTGTAATAAATATTAAAAAGTTAGTTTTTATGAAAAAAAATCTTTTTTTAATTCTTACCGCTCTATTTTCTGTTATAGGACTATATGCTCAAAATGAATTTGGTGGAATAATAAAATTCGATAAAACCATTTATGATTTCGGTGATATTCTTATTTCTGATGGTCCTAAAAGTTGTCAATTTAAATTTACAAATATTAGTAATAAACCTATAATTATTCATAATGTAATAACATCATGTGGATGTACCGATCCCTCATGGACACGTAAACCTGTAAAACCAGGAGAGAATGGTTATCTTAAAATACTATTTAAAAATGACCAAGGGCCATTTCCTTTCGACAAATCAATAACAGTATACGTTTCTAGTCTTGACAAACCAGTCATGCTAAGAATAAGAGGAATAGCTCATGAAAAGAAAAAAACGCTTAAAGAGCTATTTAGCTACGACATGGGACCTTTCGCCATGAGAACGAATGAGATAAATATTGGACAAGTAGAACAAGGACTTTCTAGAAGCGAGAGTATAGAAGTGGCTAACTTAAATGATAAACCTTCGAAGATTGAATTCATTAAAAAAAGTCAGGGATTAAAGTTATCTGTAGTTCCAAATCCTATTCCAGCCAATTCCAAAGCTACTCTATCCTACTCAATTAATACCAAGGATATTAGTCCACAAAAATGGGGAAATCAAAAATTTTCATTTTCTGTAAAAGTAAATGGCATAGAATACAATAAGCAAATTAGTATATCTGCGTTGATTAAAGAAAATTTTTCCAAATACTCTACTTCAGAAAAGAAAAATGGTGCCATTCCTCAATTTAATAAAAGTGCTTATAATTTCGGCACTTGTAAAGCTGGAGATAAATTAAGTGATACGTTCACGCTTAAAAATATAGGAAAAGAAGACCTAATATTATATAGCTTTGATTCTAATAAACCTGGAGTCACATATGAATATATCAAAAAGACAATTCCTGGCGGAGAAACTAAGATAACATTAAATATAGATACTACAGGACAAAAAGGAGAAGTACTATATATTATAACAATCGTAACAAATTCTCCAATAAGACCATTTGTAAATTTATTCGTTACTGGTCAAGTAGAATAATTTAATATAAAAATATAATGTTTTTAAATACACTGTTTATTTCTTTAAAATCTGCTCTCGTCATTACTGGTATGGTAATGGTAATGATGATTCTAATAGAGTATGTTAATGTAAGTACAGCTGGAAAACTAACTAAAGACTTACAAAAATCTAAACCAAGACAAGTAGTAATCGCCAGTTTACTAGGACTATTTCCTGGATGTATGGGAGGATTCGCTACAGTAGCGTTATATCAACATAAACTTCTTAGTTTTGGAGCATTAATAGCTATGATGATAGCCACTTCAGGAGATGAAGCATTCGTAATGCTATCTTTAATTCCAGGTAAAACATTAATTTTATTTGCTATTCTTTTTGTTATTAGTGTTCTAGTAGGTTTATTTATTGATAAATTTTTTCATGGTAAAGACTCTTGTCCTAAATGTGATCAAGAATTTTTAGTCCATAATATCGACAATACCGTCATATCTGTAGAGAATCATCATACTCACCATACAAATAAATCAGTTCCTTCCATCTTCAAGATATCTACTTATAAAAATCTACACAATATATCTAAAGAAAAAATTTATATTATTTTAGGACTTATTATTTTTATAGCTTTAATCGTTGTAACGATAATTAATTCTTCTGTTGAAGAACAACCTATATCTTCTTTAATTGGAGAAACAAAATTACCTCCCGCTATATTTCAAGATATATTCAATGAGAAATGGATACAAATACTATTTATTACTACTGCCATATTATCAATATTATTCACTTTCACAGCTAGTAAGCACTTTATAAAAGAACACATTTGGGGACATGTTATAAAAAAACACTTTTTAACGACTATCCTATGGACATTGGGTGCTATACTTGTTATTAAATTTGGTATAAAATATTTAGATGCAGAGACTTTAATACGTAATAATATGTTAGTCGTAATTATTTTATCTACTTTAATAGGTATTATACCAGAATCTGGACCTAACCTTATTATCATATTATTATTTATTAATGGAGATCTTCCGTTTTCAGTATTACTAGCTAATTCAATATCTCAAGATGGACATGCAGCTTTGGCTCTGTTAGCTTATAATAGAAGAACTTTTATTAATGCTAAATTAATTAATGTTATAATAGGAGCCGCAGTAGGAATTTTTGTTTATTATATATTTGGTATATAATATTAGTTTTTAAGAGTTTATTGATTAATAATTTGTTTTTTTTTAAAATATTACTACCTTCGCCTTTGTTATGACATCCGTCATAAATTAAAATTCTATTATTAAACATATTTCATGTACGATATTTTACAGTTAAACGCGAAAAGTTTAGAGGACTTAGTAGTTATAGCATCCAATTTAAAAATAAATAAAGCAGAATCATTTTCAAAAGATGATTTAATCTATAAAATTTTAGATGAGCAAGCTATTCAAAGTAAAGAAAATCCTCGTGCCAAACGAACACGAACAAGGGTTTCAAAAACTAAAGTAGCCGATTCTAGTAATGGTGCTAAAAAAAGAAAAACAGAATCTGCATCTTCTAGTAAAGAAACTGCAGAAAAAAAGGCAAATACGAGAAAAAAGAAAACTGAAGATACTAAATCTGTTGACATAAAAGCAGAAGAAGTTAAAACTTCAAAACCAAAGACTAGTCCTAGAAAATCTAAGGTTAAAAAAGAAGTTAATGCAGAAGATAACAATATATCAAAAGCTGAGACTGAGTCTAAAGAAAAGACGAATAAACCTACAATTAATAAATCAGAAGAAAAGAAACAAGATGTTTCTCAATCTGTAACTTCAAAAGAAGATAAAACAATAGATTCTACAGAAAATACTGATAAACCAGCAGAAGAAGTTAAAAAAGTTTCGAAAAGAACTAAAAGAGCTAGATCTTCATCAAAGATAGAGAATAATAATTCTAATGGATCTGACACTAAAGCTTCTAATAATACATCGAAGAGTAATGTAGCTAAAAATAATCAGAATCAGAACCAAAACCAAAACCAAAATCAGAACCAGAATCAGAATCAAAACCAGAAATCTCAAAACAATCAAAATAAAAATACTTCCAGACAAATAGAACCTAAGAAACCTAAAATAGAATTCGAAGGTATAGTAGAAGCAGTCGGAGTATTAGAGATTATGCCTGATGGTTATGGATTTTTACGTTCTTCCGATTACAATTATTTAAATTCTCCTGATGATATATATGTTTCTCAATCTCAAATAAAGCAATATGCATTAAAGAATGGAGATACTGTAAAAGGAGAAATAAGACCACCTAAAGAAGGTGATAAATATTTTCCTTTAGTAAAAATTAATCAAATCGGAGGTAGAAGTCCTGAATTCGTTCGTGATAGAATACCTTTTGATTTCTTAACACCTCTTTTTCCAGATGAAAAATTTGATATTACGTCAAATGGAAACAATAATCTTTCGAATAGAATAGTAGATTTATTTACTCCTATAGGAAAAGGACAAAGAGGACTTATTGTAGCTCAGCCAAAAACAGGTAAGACAGTATTATTGAAATCTATCGCTAATGCCATAGCTTCTAATCATCCTGAAGTTTATATGATCGTTTTATTAATAGATGAACGTCCTGAGGAGGTTACTGATATGGAAAGAAGCGTAAATGCAGAAGTCGTAGCATCTACCTTCGATGAACCTGCAGATAGACATGTAAAAGTGGCTAATATAGTTTTAGCTAAAGCCAAAAGATTAGTTGAATGTGGACATGATGTAGTTATATTACTTGATTCTATAACTCGTCTTGCAAGAGCATTTAATACTGTTCAACCGGCTTCAGGAAAAATTCTTTCAGGTGGTGTAGATGCAAATGCTCTTCATAAACCAAAAAGATTCTTTGGAGCTGCACGTAATATAGAAAATGGTGGTTCATTAACCATACTTGCTACAGCTCTTACTGATACTGGTTCGAAAATGGATGAAGTGATTTTCGAGGAATTTAAAGGAACTGGAAACATGGAATTACAGTTAGATAGAAAATTATCTAATAAACGAATATTCCCTGCTGTTGATGTTACTTTATCAAGTACTAGACGTGATGATCTTCTCTTAAGTAAAGACAAGATAAGCAGATTATGGATACTTCGTAATTACCTAGCTGATATGAATAGTGTAGAAGCTATGGAATTCATGAAAAAACGTCTTGAACAGACTTCATCTAATGATGAATTTTTAATATCTATGAATGGATAATTGATTAAATCAAATAAGTCATAAAAAAAAGATTCTTAATAATTTAAGAATCTTTTTTTTGCTTTTATAATAATTGTTTAATAATTATCCCACATTGAATTATTTTTCTTGTATTGTAGTAAATCTGATAATGCAGAAGCTTTAGCATTAATTCTAAAACTCCAACTCTGCCATCTACCGGTAGGTACCCATGAAAAAGATATTTGGAAACAATGTAGATCATATGTTGCACTCAAATCTGTAGTAGTTATCTCCATATTAGATAAGTCTAATCCTGATCTTGCTGAAATATTTAATGCAGGAGATAATTTAATTTGTCCACTTAAATTAAGTGTTTGCGTATTAACTTTCTTAGTTAATAATTCATTATTAGAGAATTGATACGACTTAGAAAATGAATATGAATAACTCATAGTTAATGACCATGGGATATTAGGATTTAAATAATATAACCATCCCCCTGGAATATATTCTCCTGTTACTGGATGGTAATATATCTTTGTATATAATGGCGCCTCTCCACCATCACCTATTCCACTACTGCTATTATTCATTTGACCTCTTCCATCACCTCCTTGTCCATCAACTCCTCCTCCTTGATTTTGATTACTTCTTCTGCCAACACTTTTACTTCCATCGTTACCATTACCTTGCCCTTTTCCTTGTAAACTATAATTCATAGATAAACTGGCATTAGTCAAACGTGCTAGTCTCAATCCCCCTTCTGAGGCAATGTTTAATTTATTATATCTATTTCCTTCACTATTGATGGCATATGGATCAAATGACATATTACCGCTAATACTCATTTTTTTGAATATTGACGTATTAGCGGATACTGATATTCTAGATAATTTCATAGAATCTGCTAAAAAATTATAATTTCCACTAATATTTAGCTGGTCGATTAATTTTATTTTTTTAGTTCCCAAACCTGTCGTATCAGCTGGATCTGCTACTTTCGCTTCTAAATTATTAGCGAATGAAAATGACATAGAAGCTGATTTTCCACTCGATGGAGGAGAATTCAAGCCTCCTGAATATTTATTATATTCTACTTCATGTTCTACACCATCATTATCTACATAAGAATAAGTTCTATATCCATTTGCAGCAGTTCCTTGTTCCGGTCTTACACTAAAACTAAATGAAGGGGTTATCATATGTCTTATTTTCAATTTCTCTCCAAAATTAAACATACCATATAAACGGGTACTCATAGACATAGATGCAGAATATGTCTGAGATAATCCAAAAGTACTAAATTGATCAGAGGTTAGTGTTTCTACTTCATCTGTTTCAGGATTATAATATTTGGATTGATCTTGGAAATACCAATTCATACCATAACTTATGCTTGGAGAAAAATTAAAATATTTCAGCATAGTAAATGAAGGTAGACCTATAGAGAAATTATGTTTCATACCATTTTTCATCTTCGTCCAAAAATCCGGGTCTCCTACTTCACTAGATTTGAAACTAATTTTATTTTGAAAACTAGTATTGTAGCTTAAAGATATTTGTTCATAAAATTTTTCTTTTCCAACTGATACTTTACGTTTAAACGGATAGAATCTATTTACAGTATATGTCAAGTTTGGAAAAGTTATAGCATATGAACTATCTCGAGAGTTCTGACTATGCAGAGCATTTATTGATAATGTTGAATTAGTAAATGTCTTGGAATAAGAAATTGAAGAAGAAATCTGATTTTGAAGACTCTTCTGTACATTATATGAATTATATTGATTATTTGAAGGACTGGAAAAATTTACAGAGGCTCTAAATGATGTTCCTGGTCTAGCTTTGGCATCTTGTGAGTGAGACCATTGCAATGCGAAGTTCGTAGATTTCAAAAAATCTGGAGCTCCCTTTTCTCCTGTTTGGTCTTTCGAATATGTCATATTAAAAGATCCATTATATTTATAACGCACCTTATATCTTGATGTCGCCTTTACTGCCCATGAACCTAATGTATATATATCAGTCGTCGCGGTTAAATCGAAATGGTCTCCAAATACGAAATAGTAACCTAGGTCTTTTAAATAGAAACCCCTGGCTGTTTCTTCTCCATATGTTGGAAAAAGAATTCCACTAGCTCTTGATGGTCGTTTAGGCACAAACCCAAATGGTAAGCCTATTGGCAATGGAACATCCATTAATACTAAATATGAAGGGCCAAATACTGTTTTTTGAGTTGGTTGTGTTACAACTTTTGCTGCAGTCATATTTAAATAAAAATGAGGATGATCTAAATCACATACTGTATATTTTCCGCCTTTGATATTTATAGATTTGTTAGGCATCATTTTAAGATTCTGACCATGCAGATATCCTTCTTCTTGTTGGGTTATCATATTTTTAATTTTAGACTTTCCAGAACTAAAATTATAATAAATATCATCCATTGTATAGGATTTCCCCCCTTGTGTCATTTCTGGTTTTCCATTGACTTTTCCAGTAATTGTATCTTTTATACCAGAGGCATATACTGTTTTTAGTTTTGTGTCATACGCCATGAAATCAGACTTGATTTCTAAATCTTTATATTTCACACTAACATCACCATAATAATATATAATATTATGTTCTCCTGAAAAATCTTCTATAATAGAATCAGTAGCTTCTGAAAAAACTGGAATCCCTCCTAGCATACCTTTTGTAGTATCTAGAAGTTCTTTAGGTATAGAATCTAAAGCGAGAGAATCTGATGTCTGTTGCAGGGAATCCTTGGATGCTAAGCTATCTTTCAAGGGTATTTTTTCTTTGTGAGCTAGAGTATCTCTTTTTAATGAATCTTTTAATTCATTTTTAATAGATTCTTTTGAGCCTAATGTATCAGGATTTAATTTTCCTTTTTCTTTTAAGATTTCTTTTACAGCATTTTTATCCAGCGACCTAGTAGAGTCGTTAGATGTCGCGTTCTTAGACGTACCACAAGCGACTGCTAATAGTACCATTGCCGTAAAAACTAAAGTATAATAAAGTGTATTTCTACGCATTAATCAAAAATATTACTAATTTTGTCATAAATATATGCAAAATTGAATGCAAATTTAACATTATTTCACAACTAATATGCCAATGACTTCTAAAAATTCTATTTACCTGATAATTATTTTGGGTTTATGTATCAATTTTACAATTTATGCACAAGAAAAAACATCTGTTGCTATTAAAACTGTAGTCATTGACCCTGGACATGGAGGTAAAGACCCAGGCACTATCAAGGGACGAATTTACGAAAAAAATATCGTACTTTCTGTAGGAAAAAAGTTTGGCGCTTTAATAAAAAAAACATATCCCGATATAAAGGTAATATATACCAGAAAAACTGACGTTTTTATACCTTTATATAGAAGAGCTGAAATCGCTAATCAAAATAAAGCAGATCTTTTTATTTCTTTTCATGTTAATTCTGCTGGAGATTCACGAGCAAGGGGTACTGAAACTTGGGTTATGGGAACTAAACATAGTAGTTCTAATTTGGGTTTGTGTCAAAAAGAGAATAATGTAGTGGTTCTTGAGGATGATTATTCGTCAAGATATGAAGGTTTTGATCCTAAAAAACCAGAGTCTTATATTATATTTTCTCTGCTGCAAAATTCACATCTTGAACATAGTCTGAAATTGGCTTCTTTATTTGAAAGTAATTATAATGCTTATGGTCCTATTAAAAAATCCAGAGGTATTAAACAAGGATCTCTTTTAGTATTGTGGAAGTGCACCATGCCTGCTATTTTAACTGAACTAGGTTTTATCTCTAATCCTTATGATCGAAAAATGTTGACAAGTAATGCAGGACAAGACCAGATAGCCAGGTCTCTTTTAAAATCTTTTAGTAAGTATAAAAGTGAATATGAACTACAAACGGATATATCATCCTACAATTCTACTGACAATGATTTATCAGATAAGACTTATCACATACAAGTTTTAGCCTCTAAAAATAATATTGATTGTAGTTCTGAAAGATTTAAAGGTTTGAATATAAAGAAATATAAATCAGGGACTTATTATAAGTATTATTATGGTGATTTTTATTCTAGAGAGGAAGCTTTAAAAATTCTACCGGTAATTCAAAGAAAAATTAGAGATGCTTATATCGTCAGTTTTTAAAGGATTATTCTATTAACTATTTTATTTATATCTATATCTATAATCTACATTTTTATTATTTTCTATTTTTTATTGTATTTTAATGAGGAATTTTCATATTGTTTTTTTCTTAAAAAAAGAATCGATTTTTTAACTTTTTTTTTCGTTTTTTTTTATAATTTTTTTTTTAAAAATATTTTATTTTATTTAGTTATTGAGAATGAGAGAGTTAAATATATCATGCCAAATTTTAAGAATTTTTCTATTTTTTATATCGAAAATAATTACGATATTTGTATCGGTTTTGTAATTAATAAGTATTACAAACTAGAAAAACTTTAATAATAATCAATAACGATGTTTGATAACCAAAAAATAGCAGCGTGGGATAATTGTCTCACTATTATAAAAGACATAGTCTCTCCAAGTAGCTTTAGAACTTGGTTTGAGCCTATTAGAGCTATTAATTTGGAAGGGGCCACACTAACATTGGAAGTTCCATCTGAATTTTTTAGAGAGTACCTGGAAGAGCATTATTTGAATCTTCTTAGTGCTACTTTAAAAAGAGAAATTGGAGCCAATGCTAAACTGATTTATAAAGTTAATATTTTAAAAGACGAATCTATAACTTATAAGGGTTCTACTCATAAAAATCTTCCAGAGCAGTCAATTAATTTTCCTAAAAGTAATGTAGCTAGCAGTGCTGGTACTTATGCTATACCTGGACTAAAAAAGATGACTATAGACCCTAATCTAAATAAAAATCTCACTTTCGACAAATTTATCGAAGGTTCGTGTAATAAGTTAGGTAGATCTGCAGGAATAGAGATTGCTAAAAATCCAGGAAAGACAGCTTTTAACCCTTTCTTTGTTTACGGAGGTCCTGGTTTAGGTAAAACTCATTTAGCTCAAGCTATAGGTTTAGAGATTAAAGAAAAATATCCAGAAAAGATAGTATTATACGTAACAGCTAATCAATTCCAAACTCAATATATGGATGCTGTTATGGTTAAAAATAAACTAACAGACTTTTTACATTTCTATCAATCAATAGATGTTCTTATCTTAGATGATGTGCATGAATTTGCTGATAAAAATGGTACTCAGAATGCTTATTTCCAAATTTTTAATCACCTTCAACAATTAGGAAAACAAATAGTATTGACAAGTGATCGCGCTCCTGTCGAGCTTAAAGGACTTGAACAAAGACTTTTATCTCGTTTTAAATGGGGTCTTACTTGTGAATTACTGGCTCCTGATTATGAGACTAGATACAATATCTTAAAAAATAAAAGTCAAGAAGCAGGAAGAGTCCTTGCTGATGATATCTGTGAATATATAGCTACTAAGGTTCAAAGTAATGTAAGAGAATTAGAAGGAACACTTAATTCATTGTTCGCTAATGCTACTTTATTAAAAAAACCTATAACAAAAGAACTTGCACAAGAATTAATTGACCATATAGCTTCTAAACCAAAAGAAGATATATCAATTAAGTCTATTAAAAAAACAGTGTGTAAATATTTTGGTTTAAGTAGTGACCAGTTAATTTCTAAAACTAGAAAACGTGATATTGCTCAAGCTCGCCAGATAGCTATGTATTTAAGTAGAAATCTAACTAATAATTCATTAGCTTCTATAGGTTCTCAGCTTGGTAACAGAAATCATGCTACTGTATTATATGCTTGTACAACTGTCTGTGATTTAAAAGATACTGATAGTACATTTAATCAATATATTATAGATATAGAGAAAGAATTAAAAAAATAAAGGATTTTTGAAAAGTGTGAAAGAGTTTATTTCATTTATGAAGTAAATTCTTTTTTTGTATCTTTACCTTTATAAAATCAAATAAAAATGACAAGTAAAAATATTTTATCTTATTTCGACCAAATTCTAACTATTCCTAGAGAATCTGGTCATGAAGAACATATAAATGAATTCCTTATTAAATTCGCCATTGAACATAATCTTGAATATAAACAAGATGAAATTGGTAATATATTAATTACAAAAGAAGCTACTCCAGATAGAAAGGATGCTCCCTCTATAATATTACAAGTTCACTCAGATATGGTTTGTGAAAAAAATAGTGGTGTAGAACATGATTTCACTAAAGATCCTATTAAAGCTGTTGTTGAAGATGGTTGGCTTGTGGCTAAAGATACTACTTTAGGTGCAGATTGTGGCATAGGCATAGCTGCAGCTTTAGCTCTACTTGATGATAAATCTCTTTCTCATGGTAAATTAGAATGTCTTTTTACTATTTCAGAAGAAACAGGTATGGATGGAGCTTTTGGACTTAAATCTGGTTTCTTGACAGGAGACATACTTATAAATCTTGATTCTGAAGATGAAGGTCAATTATTCGTCGGTTGTGCTGGAGGTATAAATACTTCTGCTAAATTCTATTATACTGAAAAGAACATACCAGAGAATTATCTAACATATCAATTAGGATTTGAAGGTGGTATTGGAGGCCATAGTGGAGATGATATAGAAAAAGAACGTTCTAATGCTGTTCAATTACTTGGACGTTCACTTTTTAGATTATTTAAAAATTGTGATATAGACCTATGCTATATAGATGGTGGAAATAAAGATAATGCCATAGCCCGCGAGGCTCATGCTATTATAGCTTTTCCTAAAGACCAACTAGATAAAATAAATAAAATTCAAAAAGATACTGCTGATGAGATTCATGATGAGTTTTCTATCAGCGATCCAAATGTTCAAGGTTACTTTAAAAAAGTAGCTAATAGAAATAAAGCTATAGATAAAGATACCGCTCTTAATCTTGTGTTATCTTTAATTTCTGTCCCTCATGGGGTGATAGCTATGAGTGCTGCTATCAAAGGAATGGTAGAAACATCAACAAATCTTGCATCTGTAAAAATTAAAGAAGATAACGTAATTACTGTAGTTACAAGCCAAAGAAGTGATAATACTAGTTCTATGCTATATGCTGCAGATAAGGTAGAAGCTGCTTTCATACTAGCTGATGCTGAAGTTTCTCACTATGGCCAATACCCAGGATGGAAGCCTAAAATGGATTCAAAGATTCTAGAAATATGTAAATCTTCTTATGAGAGATTGTTTAAACAAAAACCTATAGTTAGATCTATCCATGCTGGACTTGAATGTGGTCTTATTTTGGGAAAATATCCTAATCTTGATATGATATCTTTTGGACCTACACTACGTGGAGTTCATGCTCCAGGTGAGAGACTTGAATTAGCAAGTCTTGATAAATTTAATGATTTATTAGTTGACGTAATTTCTAATTGTAAATAAATTCAATAACATTATGCAAATAGCACCTTCATTACTAGCCGCCGATTTCGGACGTATAGACTCTGAAATAGAGATGCTAAATAATTCTAAAGCTGAATTCGCCCATCTAGATATTATGGATGGTGTCTTCGTTCCAAATATTTCATATGGTTTTCCTGTAGTTAATGCCATAGCTAAGAAATGTAATAAAACGCTTGATGCACATCTAATGATAGTAGATCCAGATAGATATGTCGAGCGATTTGCAAAAGAAGGTGTTAAATATCTTTCTGTCCATTATGAGGCTTGTACTCATTTAAACAGAGTGATTCAACATATAAAAAGTTTAAATATGAAAGCTGGAGTAGCATTAAATCCGCATACTCCAGTTTCATTATTAGAAGATATATTACCAGATTTAGATTTTGTACTATTAATGTCTGTAAATCCTGGATTTGGAGGACAATCATTTATAGAAAATACCTATAATAAGCTTAGTCGTCTAAAAAAAATGATTACAGAAAGAAACTTATCAACTCTAATAGAAATCGATGGAGGAGTTAATTTTCAAAATGCACCTCTTCTTAAAAAACTTGGAGCTGATATCCTAGTAGCAGGAAGCACAGTTTTTAAATCTAAAAATCCAAAAGTGGCAATAGAAGAAATGCTTAAATAAAAATTTAAGCATTTTAAAATTTAAAACGCACACCCATATTCCAATTTCTACCCATACCCGGATAGCCTGTAAAAGATTCTTTATCATGAGTGGCGCCATCACGTCCACGTTCCATATAACTCTCATCAAATAAATTTCTTGCATTCATAAATAGCTCTGCCTCTACATTTTCTGAAAAGCTATGTGAATAAGTAATATTTAAATCAAATAAATTATAGGCTGGAATACGGAAAGGATTAGCACTATCCTCAGCATCAGTACGAGAATCAGGTGTAAAATCTGCCCAATAACGATCATAATAATTCCATGACAAGATAATATTTACAGTATTATCATGTTTTAGACCATTATCTCTATATATCATCCAATTAATGTCGGCCCCTATCTGGGTTTGAGGTGCATCTCCAACAGGTAAACCATCACTATAGATATCCAGATTATCTACCGGGACACCTGTATATTCATCATAAATAATGGCACTAACGTTATTTTTCCAATGCCAAGAGCCTATTGATGCATATGCTTTAGTATATATACGTTTAGTAAACCTATATGAAGCATCTAATTCTATTCCATAATGAAAAGCATCAAGCCCAGGTATCATATAGCGACTTAGAACTTCATCCGACTGTCTATACGTATCACTCATCAATGTTTTATTTTCCCAATATGCAGAATATACTGTAGCCTCAATAGTTCCTCTATCACTTAGCAGTCTTAGTCCTGCCTCTCCAAGATAATTATGCTCATTATTCACTCCTTCTGAAATAACATTACTTCCAGATGCGAAATACACATTAGAATATGGGACTCTACTATATATTCCAGCATTTGCATAAGCAGAAATACCGTCTGAAACTTTATATAAAATTCCAGATTTAATACTTGCTCCTGTGCCATGAGCTATATCACTCAGTTCATCTTCTTTACTATAATTATAACTATCACGTCTTTGATAAGATGCTAAACTCATTGAAGCACCCAGCTCCCATATAAAACGTCCTTTAGTAAGAGTAGCCATAGAATAAGCAGTAAGATAATTTTTATTCATACCATTATTCATTTTTATGATATCTCCAACATATTTATTTACATCTCGACCAGCTACTCCCTTGAAAGATGTATTCTCATAATCCTCATACCAACTAGACATACCCAATAAATCTGTAATTTTCTCATTTTGCCAAGTCCTATAATATTGATAATGAAGTCCAAATTCTAAATTCCATGTCTTATTAAATTTAAGGTTAGCCACAGACAATGCACCTAGCTGAATATGTCCAGCTAAATAATCTGTTAAAACAGTTTTTCCCTCACCAACTATCTTATCCCAATCTACTTGTCCATCTTTCAATTGATTAGAAGCCCTATCACTCCAAGAAGAAGAAGCCGTCTCAGACCAAGCTCCACCTCCATCACCATAAGCCATATATACAGCATTATTTAGAGATAATTTCCCTTTATTATACAAATGATTCAATGTAAAATATGGTTTAAAATAAAAATTCTTGCTCAAAGTCTTCTTCTTTCCATCAAAATAACCCCAACTTTTATTATACCTTCTCCCATATTTTTCCACCTCCTCATAAGTCATACGAGATGCACGAAGCTGATGTTTTTCTGGAGAACCTAAAGCTGTGAATATCAAAACATTATTCTTATTTAAACGTTTAGAAGCAGAAAATAAATAGGCGAAAGAATTTCTATCAGTCGCCTCGACATAACCACTTCCCCATACATAGGATGCACTTAAATTATACGCCCAACCACCTTTTAAATCGCCGCTTTTCATATTTAAGGCAATGTTAGCAGAGCCATCAGCAGTCCAATAATTGCTAAAAGTAGCATGCTCGAGCAGTTTACCATTTGTTGCTACATTTTTATTGCCCGGGGCAATGTCAGGACTCATCGTAACAATATTAATAGTACCACCTATCGAATTATCGGAAAACATTGAACCACCTATCCCCTTCTGCACCTGCATACTAGAGGTAGCATCTGTTAATCCTATCCAATTATTCCAATACATACTTCCAGAAGTCAAACCAGAAATAGGTATGCCATTCAATAAAACAGAAATGTTCTCTTGTCCAAAGCCTCTAATATTGACCTTAGCATCACCATAACTACCAGATTCAGATGTAGCAAATACGCCAGGTACATTCTTTAAAATTTCTGGAAATGTTCTAGCTGTAGATATTACATCTATTTGCTGCTTCGAGATAGTCGTTAACCTTAAAGGAGAATTCGATTTACGTTTCATACCACTAGATACTATCGCACTACTCAAGGTATCTTTGATTACTTGATCTCCATCAGGAGATAAAAATGGACTAGCGTTTAAATACGTAGTCTGCGCTGCTAAAACTAAAAAAATGTTGATTATCAGCGCTGAAAGAAATTTTTTCATATTTACTATGTTTAATTAATTACAGCTTTGTAACCAACAAGGCAAATATGACAGAACCTAACTTAAGCATAGATATACTTAAAAATTCGCGCCATAATCTTCTTTCATCCAGACTATACTGTCGGTACCGTAATCGCAACGGTTCTGCCTTTTACAGCTCGCGGACTTTACCGCCGGTAGGGAATTACACCCTGCCCTGAAGATTTCGGGTGCAAATATACAAAAGAATTATAAAATACAAAATATGAAATTCAAAAAAATAATTTTTTCCCCTCTGTATAAAAAATTTTAGTAAATTTGTAAGAATAGAAATTTTAAACATCTTAAACACAATTATAATGATAGAAGATATTAAGAACTACGTAGAAGCTAATAAACAACGCTTCTTAGATGAACTTTTTGAATTAATTCGCATTCCATCGATATCATCAGATCCATCACATAAAGAAGACATGTATAAAGCCGCTAATAAATGGAAAGAACTTTTATTAAAGGCTGGAGCAGATAAAGCAGAAGTATTCGAGACTGAAGGAAATCCTATTACATATGGTGAAAAAATAATAGATCCAAAAGCTAAAACAGTTCTCGTTTATGGTCATATGGACGTTATGCCTGTTGATCCCATCGATGAATGGAGGACTAAACCATTTGAACCTGTAGTAAAAGACGGATATATATGGGCTCGTGGTGCAGATGATGATAAAGGACAGTCTTTTATGCACGCCAAAGCATTTGAATACCTAGTTTCTTCAGGAAACCTTAAATGTAATGTAAAATTTATGTTAGAAGGTGAAGAAGAAATAGGTTCTGTACATCTTCCTCAGTTCTGCCGTGACCATAAAGATATGTTAAAAGCAGATATTATTTTAGTATCTGATACATGCATGATAGCCTCTGATGTTCCATCTATTACTACTGGTCTAAGAGGTCTTTCATATTGGGAAATTGAGTGCCAAGGTCCAAATCACGATTTGCATTCAGGAATTTATGGAGGTGCAGTAGCTAATCCGATAAATGTTCTTTCTAAAATGATAGCAAAAGTTACAGATGATGAAGGACACATAAATATTCCTGGATTTTATGATGACATAATTAAAACTAGCGAAAAAGAAAGAAAATTAATGGCGAAAGCTCCTTTTAATATTGAAGATTATAAAACTTCAATTGGAGTAAAGGAATTAGCTGGAGAAAAAGGATATACTACTAATGAACGCACAGGAATTAGACCATCGTTTGATGTATGTGGAATATGGGGAGGATACACTGGAGAAGGCGCTAAGACTATACTTCCTGCAGTGGCACACGCAAAAGTTAGTACAAGATTAGTTCCAGGACAAGATTTTAATAAAATCTCTGCATCGTTCAAGAAATATTTCGAGGCTATGGCTCCTGATACAGTGAAAGTTACTGTCACACCTCTTCATGGAGGAGCTTCATATCTATGTCCTATAGATTTACCAGCATATAAAGCTGCAGAAAAAGCTTTTAAAGATGTATATAAGAAAGATCCAATACCTGTTCATGAAGGTGGATCAATCCCTATTATATCTGAGTTTGAGAAAATTCTAGGAATAAAATCAGTTTTAATGGGATTTGGTCTCGGCTCTGATGCTATACATTCACCTAATGAGAATTACCCTCTAGAACAGTTTTTCAATGGTATAACTACAATACCACTATTTTATAAATATTTTACAGAATTAGAATAAACTAATATTAATAAGAACATTATTTAAAGAAGAAAGACTCATATATTGTAAGAATCTTTCTTCTTTTTTTATATATGTGAATTATAATCATTATTATTTCTGAAAGCTATTGGTGAAATTCCTACATGTCTTTTAAAAAATCTGCTAAAAGAAGATTGATCTGGGAAGTTGAAATTATTTGAGATTTCTTGAATACTTTTAGTGGAAGATTGTAAAAGCATTTTTATTTCTACGATTATTATTTTGTCTACTATCTGTTTAGGAGATAAATGAATAGTGTTATGACATATTTTTAATAAATAACGCGAAGATATACAAAGTTTACTTGCATAAAAGTCAATATTTCGATTTTGTCTGAAATTATCTTTTACTAGTTCAATAAAATTTTTAAAGATGATATCTTTATTGGTCAGTTTGGCGATTTTTAAACTTGTTCGTTTTTTTTGCACTATATATGATAAATTAAATATATAATTTTGCAAATCATTAACAGCTATTTGTCTCCTGTACATATGATTTTTCTCATCATATATCATTTTAACAGCTTTATAAAATAACTCAAATTTTATCAAATTTTCCTTATCATTTAAAATTGGAAATAGATTTACTATTTGACGTATTTGCTCAACATTAATTCTAACAGTCGCTTCATTAAATAATTCGGGGACAAAAGAACAAAATACAAAAGAGAAGTCACTACTTTTATTTATTACCTCTATAATAGTTCCTGGCATAATGATAAGCTCTGCATTTTTTTCAAGATGATATGTTGTCAGATTGATTAAAAAATCTGCTTCTCCAGATTTCACCAATCCAAAAGACATATATAACATTTTAGTCGGACGCTTATTACAAAATTCTAAATTTCCTTTACATACTTTGAAGCCATCTTTATCATCTATAATATACTCTTTTATCTCTTCACTTTTATTCATAAAACATGGTTTAATTTTTGCTAAATATAGCATTAATATATTACTGGATATTGTGTAATATACTTTTTTGTATAATAAAAGCATAAAAATTCAATAGAAATCATCTATTAGTTCTTATTTTGCACAATAATGATGCATTTACGTAAATTTTCATGACGTAATTTGTATTATCTTTGCCTCCTATTTGTGTAAAACGTTGTTTAAATTTATATGTAAATTTTAGGCAAAGCATTTATTCAGTAGATAAAATAAAGGTTAAATAGAATTTAAATGGTTATGAGATAACTTGTGAAAGCTATCAAAAAAATTCTAAATGAACAGTTAATAAATTAAAAAAATAAACAAAATGTACATGAACAAAAAATTGTTTTTTGCATCTTGGAGCATTGCAGCTGTATTAGTTAGCTTGACAATGACTTCATGTAAGAATGAGGCACCAAAGCAAATGGTGCAAAGTTACAAAGTGATGAAAGTTTCTTCAAGTGATCAAACACTTTCTCAAGAATATGCAGCCACTATAAAAGGTAAACAAGATATTAATATTTTACCTCAGGTTTCAGGAAAAATCACTAAATTATGTGTTAAAGAAGGAGAAAACGTAAAAAAGAATCAAACTTTATTTATTATAGATCAAGTTCCTTACCAAGCTGCCCTTCGTACAGCTAAAGCAAATGTAGAAGTAGCTAAAGCTGGAGTGGCGACGGCAAAATTAAGTTATGAAAGTAATAAAGAACTATATAATCAGAAAGTAGTTTCAAAATTTACTCTACAAACTTCTGAAAATGCATATTTAACTGCTAAAGCTCAGTTAGCTCTTGCAGAAGCTGCAGAAGTTAATGCTGCTAATAGCTTATCATATACTTTGGTAAAAAGTCCATCAAATGGAGTTGTAGGTTCATTGCCTTATAGAGTCGGAACATTAGTTTCTCCTTCTATGCAAACTCCATTAACGGAAGTGAGTGATATATCTCAAATGTATGTTTATTTTTCTATGAATGAATCTACAGTTTTAAAATTAACTCGCCAATATGGTTCATTAAATAATGCTTTAGATAGTTTAGAAGATGTTCAATTAAAACTTAGCGATGGTACTATATATCCTAATAAAGGGCGTATAGAATCTATCAGCGGCGTTATTGATGCTAGCACTGGTGCTGTATCGGTGCGTGCTGTTTTTCAGAATGAAAAACGTTTATTGCATAGCGGTGCATCTGGCGAGATTATATTGCCCCATATAGAAAAAAATACTATTATGATTCCTCAGTCAGCTACTTATGAGTTGCAGGATAAAGTATTTGTATATCAGATAGTTGACGGCAAAGCTGTAGCTAAGATAATTACAGTATATCCTATAAATGATGGTAAAAATTACGTGGTTACTTCTGGTCTTAAGGATGGAGAAGAAATTATTTGTGAGGGTGTAAGTATGATTCGTAGTGGTATGCCTGTTAAAGCTAAAAATTCTGAAATAAATAAAAATTAATACGGAGACAAGATATGAATGTAAAAACTTTTATTGATAGACCCGTATTTGCGTCTGTTATTTCTATACTAATAGTTTTATTAGGTATAATTGGACTTTCAAGTTTACCTATTGAAACATTTCCAGATATAGCGCCACCGACTATTATGGTATCTGCTTCTTATCCAGGAGCTAGTGCCGAGAGTATACAAAAAAGTGTGGTAGTACCTCTTGAGCAGGCTATAAATGGTGTGGAAGATATGATGTATATGACATCATCATCAAGTAACTCAGGTTCTGCATCTATTACTGTTTATTTTAAACAAGGGACTGATCCAGATATGGCTGCTGTTAATGTACAAAATAAAGTAGCCACCGCTACAGGTTTATTGCCTGCGGAAGTTAATCAAATAGGTGTTACTACTATGAAGCGTCAGACTAGTATGTTACAAGTGTTTTCATTACATAGTCCTAATAATAAATATTCAAATGAATTCTTAACGAATTACATGAAAATTAATTTAGTTCCTAATATTCAACGTATTCAAGGAATAGGACAAGTTCTAGTAATGGGAGCCGATTATAGTTTAAGAATCTGGCTAAAACCTGAACAAATGGCTAAATATCATCTTATTCCTAGTGATATTACAGCTGTATTGGCTGAACAAAATATTGAATCTGCTACGGGTGCCCTTGGAGCAGATTCTAAGAATACATTCCAATATACTATGAAGTATAAAGGTCGTTTAGTAACTCCAGACCAGTTTGATAATATCGTAATAAAGTCTCAATCTGATGGTACTATTTTACATCTTAGCGATGTAGCAAAAGTAGAATTGGGTCAAGTGTCTTATTCTTTCGATCATGATACCGATGGTCATAATGGTGTTTCTGCTATGGTATTCCAGCTAGCAGGTTCAAATGCGACAGCTGTGAACAATAATATAGCCAAGTATTTTAAGGAAGTACAAAAAACTTTGCCAGAGGGTATTGAATTAACTTCAATAATGAGTACGAATGATTTCCTTTATGCATCAATTCATTCTGTAGTTGAGACTCTATTAATAGCCATTTTACTTGTAATTTTAATAGTGTATTTCTTTCTGCAAGATATTCGATCTACTTTGATTCCTATCGTCGCTATTATAGTATCTTTAATCGGTACCTTCGCCTTTATTCATCTTCTAGGATTTTCACTTAATTTACTGACGCTCTTTGCATTAGTATTAGTAATTGGAACCGTGGTCGATGATGCGATAGTCGTCGTGGAGGCAGTACAGGCCAGGTTTAATGAAGGGGAAAAATCTCCATACAAGGCTAGTGTCGATGCGATGAAAACTTTAGTAAATCCTATCGTGTCTACATCTTTAGTATTCATGGCAGTATTTATACCTGTAAGTTTTATGCCTGGTACTTCTGGAACTTTCTACCAACAATTCGGACTAACAATGGCTATAGCTGTAGCTATTTCATTGCTTAATGCATTAACATTAAGTCCTGCTCTATGTGCTATATTATTACGTCCTGCTAGAGAACGTGGAGAAAACGAGAAAAAAACATTCGCTGACCGTATGCGTGTAGCTTATTTCGCTACATATAATACTGTCCTTAAAAAATACAAGAATAATGTTTTATATATGGTACATCATAAAGCATTAGCATGGATAGCATTAGTTATTGCTGTTCTTGGACTTATTCTTTTAATGAATAATACTCAAAGTGGTTTTATTCCTGATGAAGATCAAGGAGTAGTCATGGTCAATGTTACTACAGCTCCTGGAAGTAGTTTAGCTACTACATCTGAGATAATGGATAATATCGAGAATCGTATTAAAGATATTCCTGAAATCTATCATTTCATGAAAGTCAGTGGATATGGGTTGATCGCAGGTCAAGGTAATTCATATGGTATGTTTATCGTTAGACTGAAAGATTGGAGTTTACGTAAAGATAAAGATCAGGCTTATACAGCAGTTATAAATAAAATCTATGCCAGGACAATGGATGTTAAGGATGCACAAATATTCTCGATGTCTCCAGGTATGATACCTGGTTATGGTATGGGTAATTCTGTAGAACTTCATGTATTAGACAAACAAGGGGGAACTCTTAATGATTTATTCGCTAATACTCAAAAATATGCAGGTGCTTTAAATCAAAGACCTGAAATTTCCAGAGCTTTTTCTACTTTCGATATTCGTTATCCTCAATATTTAGTTGACGTAGATGCAGCGAAATGTAAACGTGCTGGTATATCCCCTCAGTCAGTATTAAGTGTTATGAGTGGATACTATGGTGGAATTTATGCTTCAAATATTAATAGATTTACAAAAGTATATCGAGTAATGATTCAAGCTGCACCAGAGGATCGTCTTGACGTTAAATCTCTTGATAAAATATTTGTACGCAATGGAACAGAGATGGCTCCAATAAGCCAATTTGTATCATTAAAGAGGGTATATGGATCAGAAGTTATTAATCGTTTCAATCTTTACCCAAGCATACAGTTAAATGTACAACCAGCTGTAGGCTATAGTACTGGTGATGCCATAGCTACTGTAAAGGATGTCGCTTCACAAGTATTACCAAAAGGATATGGTTACGACTTCGGAGGAATCTCTCGTGAAGAAAATAACACTAAAAATTCAACTGTTTTAATATATGCTATTTGTATATTATTCATTTATTTAATTCTTGCAGCACTATACGAAAGTTATTTCACTCCTTTCGCAGTACTTTTAGCTATTCCATTTGGTCTTGCTGGAAGTTTCTTATTCGCCAAGTTGATGGGAATAGAAAATAACATATATCTTCAGACAGGCCTCATAATGTTAATAGGTTTGATATCAAAGACGGCAATACTTCTTACAGAATACGCTACAGAACGTCGTAAAGCTGGTATGTCTCTTATAGAGGCCGCTTACTCTGCTGCTGCTGCTCGTTTGAGACCTATATTAATGACTGCCCTAACTATGATATTTGGTATGTTACCATTAGTCTTAGCCTCTGGTGTAGGAGCTCGAGGAAATAGTTCTTTAGGAACTGGTGTCGTAGGAGGAATGGTAGTGGGAACAATAGCTATGTTACTAGTAGTTCCTGTATTCTTCGTAATATTTCAATCTATTCAAGAAAAATTTGTTCCTCATAAATATGTAAAAATAACTGATCCTCGAATTCTTCAAGAAATGCAACAAATTAAAGAAGAGGCAGCTGCTA
Organism: Bacteroidales bacterium; assembly: GCA_041668045.1. Taxonomy (GTDB): domain Bacteria; phylum Bacteroidota; class Bacteroidia; order Bacteroidales; family UBA932; genus JBAYDV01. The sequence continues at coordinate 32,450 of JBAYDV010000007.1, forward strand.
AAGGCGCTAGTATCTATAATAAAAAAGAAGATCAAATTAAAGCAGGAGATAACAAATAATGAAAAATATATTAATAATACTTTCTGCAGCTACTCTATTAGCTAGCTGCGGCATATATACTAATTACAAGAGGCCTTATGACGTTAAGACAAGTAATCTATATGGCAATGAAACCACGTCTCAGTCGGATGTAGATTCTACAAGTTTAGCCTCAACGCCATGGCGTAAAATTTTCACAGATACTAAGTTGCAAAAACTTATAGAATCAGGTCTTAAGAATAACACTAATTTAGCTACAGCTCGTTTAAATGTAGAACAAGCACAAGCAGCACTTACGCAAGCTAAACTTTCTTACCTTCCATCTATTGCCTTAGCTCCTACCGGCAATGTAAGTAGTTTTGACCATAGTGATGCGTCGTGGACATACTCTGCTGTAGCAGCTGCTAGCTGGCAGATAGATGCTTTTGGAAGTATACGCAATGCTAAAAAACAAGCCATTGCCTCAAAACTACAAACAGAAGCTTATCAACAAGCCGTACATTCTCAAGTAATTTCAAGCATTGCATCTGTATATTACACTTTACAAATGCTTGATGAGCAACTTCGTATTTCAGAAGAAACTCAAGCTATTTGGAAAGATAATGTACGTATGATAAATGCGATGAAAGATGCTGGTATGCAAACAGAAGCTAACGTAGCTCAAGCTGAAGCCACATATCAATCTGTAATAATTTCTGTTAAAAGTATCCAAGAGACTATTAATACGACTGAAAATGCGATGTGCCTGTTATTAGCTGAAACACCACATCATATTGATCGTGCATCTTGGTCTGAAGAGCAATTTCCTGAGAATCTTTATACGGGTATCCCAGTACAATTATTAGCAAATCGTCCAGATGTTCGTGCAGCAGAATTTTCATTACAAAAATATTTTTATGGAGTAAATTCAGCTCGTTCAGCATTCTACCCTTCACTGACTCTATCGGGACAAGGAGGATGGACTAATTCTGCAGGGGCGATGATTATCAATCCAGGAAAAGTTCTACTTGGAGCTGCTGCTTCATTGACACAACCACTATTCACTAAAGGTGCTAATAAAGCTAAATTAAAAATAGCTAAAGCACAGTTTGAATCGAGTAAATTAAATTTTCAACAGACATTACTTCAAGCAGGAGTAGATGTAAATGAAGCACTAACGAAGTGTCAAACGGCTCGCAGTAAAACGGTCAATGTCGATAAGCAAATCGAAGCTCTTCAGTCTGCAGTAAATAGCACACAAGCACTAATGGACCACGGAACAACGACTTTCCTGCAAGTTCTAACAGCACGTCAATCACTTCTACAGGCTCAAGTTTCGAAGATGACAATCTGGTACGATGAAGCCAAGGGCGTCATCGACCTATACCAGGCACTTGGCGGAGGTACGAAATAGAAAAATATAATACATCATATACAAGCAGCTACTTTTTCTAGGTCAGGTAGCAAGTGGTAAATTTTTATTTCTATTTTTAATAGCTTGATTAATAGGTTGTTATAAAATGTAATAAAAATTACACCCTTGCTACCTGACCTAGCATTACCAATAATGTCTTCTTATAATACCATCAGGAATCGATAATACTCTTGAACATTGATTACACGTCATAGTTGGAAATCGAAGTTTTAATTCTTGAATTATATCATAAACAACATTAAACGGAAGAGGAGTTTTTCTTAAAAAAAAGTTAATTTTTTTAGCTTTACACAAATCCAATAAACTCTTCATAACTTCATAATCTTTAGGACGTATAATCTTAGCAGTTTTATTATAATCAATTTTTGATTTCTGAAGACGTTTAATCTTTTTTCCTTCATCCTCTTTAAGATTCCTTATCTCTGTAGGAAGAGCTGTCATATAAAATTCATATAATTCTTTTTTATTTTTAAAAAAACTCTTCACTAAATCTTGCTTTACGCCACTCTGTGGAAGAATATATCCTGTATTAGTCATTAAAAGCTTATTTGATAACTTTATTCCTTGTGGTAAGAATCTTTTTTTATCTTCCTCGTTTTTTAATATTTTGACAAAATAATTATCTGTAACAGAAAATATCTTATTATAGGGTTTATTCTCTACATCAATTAAGCATTTATCGTTAAAATATATTCTAGCCGAACACCACGTATAACTCAAGGCTGAATCGCATAAACCATGTCTAACTGCATTTCTTAAAATATAACTAAGCTTATCAAGAAACTGCTCCTCATTTTTTATTTCGACACAGTTAAAATCTCGTTCACCCACTGTTCCCTTTTCTCCATATTTATTATTAAAATATTTAGTATAACTCATTCTAATATAAGTTTCATATTTACTTTTATCATAAGACGATATCATTAAATGATAATGATTTTCAAGCAATGTATAAGCATGAAGATCAGTATTCTTAATATCTGCTCCAATTAGCAATACATTAATCATCTTTTTAAAATCACTTATCTCTCTAAACATAGTATATCCTCTATGTCCTCGAAGTGTTAAATAAAAAACTTTTTTTTGCTCATTTTCAGAATTACCATCTGTGACATTAGAACATGTCATATTACTACTAAACGATATTAATTTTTCTCTTTTGCACATATCTACTTCTCTTTAAAATTAATAAATCCAAATATAATAAAAAACTTGCTAGGTCAACTAGCAAGAAGTAAATTTTTATTATATTTTGTAAATTGTTGATTTATAGGAAAATATAAAAGTCAATAAAAATTAAATATATGCTAGGTGACCTAGCATATATTTAATATATTTGTCACACAAAAATGTTCCCAAATAATATGAATAAAAACATACTTCGCCTCGCAATACCAAATATCATATCCAACCTCACCGTTCCCCTCCTGACCATAGTCGACCTCCACCTGATGGGCTACCTCGATTCCGTCACTTTTATGGGAGCCGTCGCTCTCGGAGGCACTATCTTTAATCTCGTTTACATGAGTTTCGGAGCTCTTCGCATGAGTACTAGTGGCCTGACCGCACAATCCTACGGCGCCAACGACCACTCTGAAACCGTTACTAATCTCTTTCGAGGACTCTTCATTGCCCTAATCGGAAGCATACTCATACTTACTCTACAAGTCCCCATCGCCAACATCAGTTTTTTCATTCTCAGTGGCTCCGAACAAGTAACAACTCTCGCGCAAAACTATTTCTATATAAGGATTTGGGCAGTTCCAGCTGCCATCAGTATGATGGTTATCAACGGCTGGTTCATCGGCATGCAAAATGCTAAATACCCCTTGATAACCTCCCTCGCAATCAATATCATAAATATTGCTGCCGATATCTACTTCGTACGCGTACTCGGATGGAACGAAAAAGGAGTAGCAGCAGGTTCAGTAATAGCACAATATAGTGGTCTTATTTTATCTTTAATTCTATTAAATAAAAAATATCATAATCTTCTACCCTACATAAATATTAAGAAAATCCGTCACTTCGCAGAAGTAAGACACTATTTAGCCCTCAGCTCCAACATATTCATACGAACCGTCTGCTTCATAACCGTATTCACATTCTTCACCTCAGCAAGTGCCGCATTTGGGGATGTCGCTTTAGCCTCCAACACTGCCTTACTTCAATTTTTAATGCTATTTTCCTACTTTCTAGATGGCTTTGCCTATGCAGCCGAGGCTATCACTGGAAAATTCCTTGGTGCAAAAAAATACGACAAACTCTACGAAGCCATACGAAAATTACTTCTATGGGGACTTGGTTTTGGACTTTTTTTCTCAGCCATCTACCTTATAGGCGGTGATAAAATCATCTACCTGTTTACAGATAAAAAAGAGGTCATCAACTACTCAAACGAATACCTCAAATGGCTCATAATACTTCCACTGATAAGTTTCGCCTCCTACATCTGGGATGGAATATTCATAGGTATCACCGCTTCCACCGGCATGCGAAACTCAGCAATAATATCAGCGGTACTCTTCTTCTTAATCTTCTACTTACTAAAGGTACCACTGCAAAATCACGCCCTATGGCTAGCAATGCTCATTTTTATGGCAAGCCGAGGCATCAGTCTCAGCATCATATCGAAGAAAACGATTTATACTCATTAACTTAATATACGCGGCAATATAAATTACTTTCGCGGCAATAACTATGCCTTCGAATTCAACACCATGCGTCTATTTCAAGGTATTAGTGGAGCAGGAGGCATAGTCCTCTCTAAAAGTATATCTACAGATATGTTTTCAGGAAGAGACCTTCAAAAATTCATGGCCATCATCTCAGCGATAAATGGCATAGCTCCTATTATAGCCCCAATGCTAGGAGGAACTATAGCCCACCTAGTATCATGGCAAGGAATATTTATTATACTTCTAGCCATAGGAATTATACTTATGATAATGAGTATCTTTCTAAAAGAGACACTACTACCCGAAAAACGATCAAAGGGCAATATAGCTAACATATATAGCAAGCTGTTCAAGGTATTTCATAACCCTATATTCACTCTCTCAGTCCTAGGTATTATGTTCTGCTTCGTCACATTCTTTGGTTATCTTTCCTCCTCAACCTTTATTCTACAAAAGACATACGGATTATCACCTTTCGAGTATAGCCTATGCTTTGGACTTAACGCCATAATAATCGCTATCGGAGCTATTCTGGGAGGAACATTTAAACATCCAAACACTATATTAAAATGGTCTTCAATAAACATGTTTATCGGCACTATACTAGTAAGCATATGTCTAGTCAATCACCTATCACTCACCTTTCTCATGCTATCATATGCCTATCTGATGTTCAGTTTTGGTCTCATGCAAGCCCCTGCCACAGCAGTTGCTCTTGACAGTGAGAGACAACATGCAGGAGCAGCAAGTGCCAGCTTTGGTGCCAGTTGTTTTCTCGCAGGTGCAATAGCCAGTCCACTAGTATCCCTAGGCAACATGCTAATAAGTACATCAATAGTACTAACAATAGGATCCCTCATATGCATGATAATAAGTCAAATACTAGCCAAACGCATAAAACGCCAAGCAAATCAGGATTAACTATAATTTCTAAAAGAATTTATCTTTAATGATAATCACTATGATGCTGAGGATTAATAATTTCGCGATATTTATCTATAACGGCTTTAAAATCATCCCATGCAGCCCTTTTCAGATTAGGATTTCTCAACAATGCTGAAGGATGATATGTAGGCATAACCAATCTACCATTCCAATCCAACCATTGCCCCCTTATCTGAGATATACGAGCATTAGGGTCAATTAAACCTTTAAGAGCCGTAGCACCCAATAAAATAATAATTTCCGGATTAATAAGCTCGATTTGTCTATAAAGATAAGGAATACAAGCTTGTCGTTCCTCAGGTTTAGGATCTCTATTACCTGGAGGACGACATTTTACTATATTAGCTATAAAAATATGTTCCTCTCTAGTAAAGCCACATACCTCGAAGATTCTATTTAACAACACTCCCGACTTACCAACGAAAGGTTTTCCCTGCATATCCTCATAATAACCTGGTCCTTCACCTATACACATGATATGAGCATGTCTATTGCCCTCTCCAAAAACCACATTATGACGAGTCTTACAGAGTTCACACTTTTGGCATGTTAACACTTCTTTCTTTAATAGTTCAAATTCTTCCATATATAACAAAATTAATAAAAAAACATGGATATATCTTTCATCAAAAAATAAAAACTACAATTTTTCTGCTAAAATGCTCTTTATTTCAAAAAAATACTTAATTTTGTCCCATTAGTTAGAAACTATGAAAATAAGAATAGCATCATATACATCTCAAACATTTTCTCTGGAGGCTACACGAACATCCTTCGGCCTCTTTATGTGCGGCATGATGACTATTATTATGACAGGCATGACCCCATTGGGGTTTATATCATAATTTTTTCAAAAACGGTCATTTATCGTGAACTAAAACGAAAAGTTCGTCAAAGAGTTCAAAATTCAAATAATAAATTTCAAAATCATTAAGACTAATAATCGAATAAATTAATTCAATTATTCGACAATAATCTAATCACACGTATAGTAACATGAAAGTATTAAAATTTGGAGGAACATCAGTAGGTTCATTAAAAAACATATTAAATGTTAAAAGTATAATAGAAAATGAAAAAGAACCAGTAATTGTCGTAGTTTCCGCACTAAGTGGCATAACTGATAAACTATTAAATACATCTAAACTAGCAGCTAAAGGTGATATTGCCTACAAAAATGAAATGTCAGAAATTAGTAATAGACATTTAGATTTAATAGATAATGTTATCGTTGATTCTAAAAAGAAAGCCTATTCTAGAAAAAAATCTTTAGAACTACTAGATGATTTAAATAATATATACAGAGGAGTTTTTCTCATCAATGACCTTTCAGATAAAACCTTATCTACTATTTTAAGCTATGGTGAACGTTTATCTTCTTTAATAATATCTTATGTTATTAAAAATGCACATTTATATGACTCTCGCCAATTTATAAAAACTATTAAAGTATTTCAAAAACATTTAGTTGATTTTGAAGCGACTAAACTACTCGTCAACAAAACATTTGAGAATTATTTAATCAAATCAGAGAAACATGAAAAAGAAATAGCCATCGTTCCTGGTTTTATATCAACTGATAAAGACACAGGAGAAATCACTACACTTGGACGAGGAGGATCAGATTATACAGCTTCCATACTAGCATCTGAACTAAAAGCAAAAGAATTACAAATATGGACAGATGTCGATGGGTTTATGACAGCAGATCCTAAAGTTATATCATCAGCCTATGTAATAAAACATTTAAGCTATCTAGAAGCTACAGAACTTTGTAATTTCGGAGCAAAAGTAATATACCCCCCTACTATATACCCTGTATTCCGTGAAAACATTCCTATTAGAGTATTAAATACATTCAAGCCAGATGCTCCTGGTACTTTAATTACTCAAGAATCCATACATCACTCAGGCAAAGCCATAATAAAAGGCATCTCATCAATCAGTGATACTTGTCTTATAACAGTTCAAGGACTCGGCATGGTCGGTGTCATAGGAATCAATGAAAGAATTTTCAGTACACTAGCGAATAATGGTATTAGCGTATTTATGGTATCACAAGCAAGTTCAGAGAATAATACTACATTCGCTGTTAAAAATGCAGATGCAGACTTAGCAGTAAAAGTATTAAACAAAGAATTCGCTATAGAACGTTCACAAGGAGAAATGAACGACGTCACAGCCGAACATGATTTAGCCACAGTAGCCATTGTTGGAGAAAATATGAAAAGCACACCAGGCATTGCCGGTAAACTATTTGGAACATTAGGTCGTTCAGGCATAAGTGTCATAGCCTGTGCACAAGGTGCTTCAGAGACTAATATTTCATTCGTTATTAAAAAAATATCTCTTAAAAAAGCCCTCAACTCGATTCATGATTCCTTCTTCTTATCTGACAATAAAGAATTAAATCTATTCATAGCAGGAATAGGCACAGTAGGAGGAAAATTAATTGACCAAATTCGCTTTCAACAAAAAAAATTACTTAAAAATAATTTAAAAATTAATGTAATCGGAGTAGCTAATTCACACAAAGCCATCTTCAATAGAGATGGTGTCGAATTAAAGACATGCATAGAAACTCTGAAATCGGATAATAGCTCCCTATATGAAGAAAGTAATCCAGAAAAATTACTTAAAAAGATAGAAGAACTGAATATGTTTAATTCAGTTTTCGTAGATTGTACTTCAAGTCCCGAGATAGCTCAAATATATGAAAGACTATTATTGAACAACGTTTCAATAGTAGCTGCAAATAAAATAGCTGCATCATCAGAGTATAGTAATTACCAAAATTTAAAAAATATAGCTCGTAATCGAGGTATTAAATACTTATTTGAAACGAACGTTGGCGCAGGACTTCCTATTATAAATACTATGAATGGTCTAATCAATAGTGGAGACCATATTCTCAAACTTGAAGCAGTACTATCGGGCACACTAAACTACATTTTTAACGAACTGAGTGCAGATATAAGTTTTAGTGAAACCATAGTTAAGGCAATGGAAGCTGGTTATGCAGAGCCAGACCCAAGAATAGACCTTAGTGGTAAAGATGTCGTAAGAAAACTAGTAATTCTAGCTCGTGAAGCAGGATATGTAGTAGAGCAAGAAGATGTGAAGAAAAAGTTATTCGTCAATCAAGAATATTTTTCAGGCTCACTTGAAGAATTCTGGGAGGGAGTCAAAAAGCTGGATAAAGATTTTGAAAAGAAACGCCAAAAATTAGAATCGGAAAATAAAAGATTTCGTTTCGTCGCGACTATGGACCATGGGAAATGTGAAGTAGGTCTTAAAACTGTAGATAGTTCACACCCTTTCTACGACCTAGAAGGCAGTAATAATATAATTATGATATCTACAGAAAGATATAAAGACTACCCTATGATTATCAAAGGATACGGAGCAGGTGCAGATGTAACGGCCGCAGGTGTATTCGCAGATATAATTTCAATAGCTAATATACGTTAATATGAAATATATAATAATATTAGGTGATGGAATGGCTGATGAACCAATTAAAGAATTGGGGAATAAAACTTTACTCCAAGCCGCAAAAACTCCCTACATGGATAAATTAGCCTCTATGGGAATCACTGGACGAATGAAAACAGTAGCAGACGGCTATCATCCTGGCAGTGAAGTAGCCAACATGTCTATTCTTGGATATGATATGGATGAGGTATATGAAGGACGTGGCGTACTTGAGGCTGCTAGTCTTGGTGTCGATTTAGCTCCTAATGACCTCGCCTTACGCTGTAATTTAGTATGTATAGAAGGAGATATTCTAAAGAACCATTCTTCAGGTCATATTTCTACGAAAGAAAGTGATATACTTATAAAAGAATTAAATGATAAACTAGGAAGTGATAGAGTTCATTTTTATACAGGAGTATCTTATAGACATCTTTTAGTTATAAAAAATGGAGATAAACGAATAGAATGTGTCCCTCCACATGATAAGCCTCTTCATCCTTTCCGTCCTTTATTAGTTAAAGCCAAAGTCCCTGAAGCTGAAGACACTGCTGATTTATTAAATGATTTAATTTTAAAATCACAAACATTTTTAGCTAAAAACCTAATAAATCAAAAAAGAAAAGCAGCAGGTTTAGATATGGCCACTAGCATTTGGCCATGGTCTCCCGGTTATCGGCCTAAGATGAAAACTCTTAACGAGTTATATGGTCTATCTAAAAGTGCAGTTATAACAGCAGTAGATCTAATACGAGGTATAGGCAGATATGCAGGAATGGACATACTAAATGTAAAAGGAGCTACAGGTCTTTATAATACAGACTACGAAGCGAAAGCAGCTACTGCGATAGCAGCATTAAGAACACATGATCTAGTTTACCTACATATAGAAGCGAGTGACGAAGCTGGCCACGAAGGTAACATTGCCTTAAAAATGAAAACAATAGAAAATCTTGATAAACGTGCAGTCAAGCCAGTTTATGAGGCTACTAAAAATTGGTCAGAGCCAGTAGCTATAGCTGTTTTACCAGATCATCCTACTCCTTGCGCATTACGCACACATACTAATACACCTATTCCTTTTTTGATTTATAAACCAGGAACTGCGGCAGATAAAGTTAATAGCTTTGACGAATTTTCTGTGGAAGAAGGACTGCACGGACAGAAACCTCTTGAAAACGATGAGTTTATGAAGCTTCTCATTTCCAAATAATTAAATGACAAATTATGAAATATTATAGTACAAATAAAAGAGCTCCAGAAGTATCACTAAGTGAAGCTGTTATTAAAGGTTTAGCTCCTGATAGAGGATTATATATGCCTAGAAAGATCCCGACTATTCCGAGCAAACTAATTAAGAATATGAAGAATCAATCTTTCCAGGAAATAGCTTGCACTGTAGCGAATGCTTTTTTTAGCGAAGACATACCGAAAGCTGAATTAGATAAAATAGTAAAAGATACTTTAAATTTTCCTACTCCAATAGTTGAAGTAGAAAGAAATATCTTTAGCCTTGAACTTTTTCATGGCCCGACATTGGCATTTAAAGATGTAGGAGGAAGGTTTATGGCTAGATTATTAAGCTATTTTATCAAAGCTGATAATGAATCTAATGAAGTGAATGTACTTGTAGCCACTTCTGGTGATACAGGTAGCGCTGTAGCGAATGGTTTTCTTGATGTGCCAGGTATTCATGTATATGTACTATATCCTAAAGGGAAAGTTAGTCCTATACAAGAATCTCAATTTACCACACTAGGTCGTAATATAACTGCGATAGAGGTTGATGGTGTATTTGATGACTGTCAAGCTTTAGTGAAACAAGCATTTATGGATGATGAATTAAATGCACATATGAAATTGACTTCAGCCAATTCAATAAATATTGCAAGATTTCTACCTCAATCCTTTTATTATTTTAATGCTTATGCGCAGCTTGCCAGACTTGGAAAAGAGAAGGATATTATCGTAAGTGTACCAAGTGGTAATTTTGGTAATATTACAGCTGGTCTCTTCGCATGGTGGATGGGATTGCCTGTGAAGCATTTTATAGCTGCTAATAATAGTAACGATGTATTTTATAATTATCTCGATACAGGTATATATATTCCAAAGGCTTCAGTTCCTACTATAGCAAACGCTATGGATGTGGGGAATCCTAGTAACTTCGACCGTATAATTGATTTATTTAAACGTTGCGCAGGTAATACACATAAAAATATATGTAATAGAGTAAGTGGCTTTAGATACTCTAACGAACAAATAGCTGACACTATGAAAGCATTATATAAAACTTCTGGTTATATACTTGATCCTCATGGCGCATGTGGATATCAGGCACTGAAGGATTTTCATGCAAAAAGATCTGACGAAAATGACGGAGTTGGTTTGTTTTTAGAAACAGCTCATCCAGCTAAATTCAAATCAACTGTTGATAATATTTTAAATTCTGACATAATAATTCCAGAAAAATTAAAAGCTTTTATGAAAGGAAAGAAAAATGTAATTCCTATGCCTAATAATTATGATGACTTTAAATCATATTTAATGTCTAATCAATGATAATTTTATAGTTATAAGTTATCCTATAAGTTAGAATATAGTCCTTTTAAAGAATTTATCATAGTAATCATTACCTAGATTAATAATGAAAAGGTTATTTTTAGCTCTTGTGATTCCATTATAGACTAATTCATTAGAATTAGTCTTATCTTTTTCAATAATTAGAAAAATAGTATGCGCTTCCCATCCTTTAAAACTATCAATAGTAGATAACTTAATCATATTGTTTTTTACTGAGAAATTGAACTCCTTATTTCTCCTTGCTTTTTTAATCTCTATATCGAATCGTTTGTTATTAAACTTATATCCTCTAATATAAAATTGTTTTTTTATCTTTTTAATACATTCTTTATTTTCGAAGGTAGTAATAGTACTCAGATTTTGATTATTTCTAAGTAAATAGTCTAATTCAATAAGTCTATCTCTTCTATCAGACAAGATAGTTATATCATGGGCAGGGATATTATATGCACGAACTAATTTCTTACATACAGTGAACAAATCTTCATTAGAAATATTACTTTTTAGTTTTATATATTTTAATATTTCTTGTTCGTAGTTAAAAGTAGGTTCAGAAATTATAGCTTTCTCATATTCTGAAAACTTTTTCCCCATTAATTCTTGCTGAAAACTTAGAGCTAGACGTGTAATTTTATCATTAGACCTTTTATATTCTGTTAAAGACTTATTCCAGGCTCCAGGAATACCAACAGTTCTGACATCCATATTTTCTTCCCCAAAAACTACAAATTCACCTTCTTCTTTTAAAAAATATTTATTAATAATTTCCAGCCAATTACTTCCATAATCTTGAATTTCATCTATAAAGACAGATTCATATTTTTCTATCTCATCCTTAACTGGATCAAAAAATTCAACATTATTAAAATCATCTAAAGAATTAATCTTAAGATTCATATTAGTAGCTGCAGCTTTAAAAAACTGATAATAATCTGTAATATAAAAACCATCCCAACTAAATTCATCTCGCACTTTTGATATCCAATCATGAATATAATTTACTAAAGAAAGATTACATGACAATATTAAGACCCTAGACTTAGTCCTAAGATGTGCATTAACAGCCCTTTTAGCTAAAACAAAAGTTTTACCACTCCCAACTAAACCTTTAATTTTTCTACGAGGTCTTGCCTCACTTCTTATTAATTCTTGCTGTTCTGGAGTATATTCATAATTAATTCCTTCATTCAAAGCATGCATAGATGGGATCATATAATCTTTTATTTTCAGATAAATATCATTACCAAATAGATTTGACTTTGAACTAAAAAAATTTCTTTCGATAAAATTATTAAAATCCTTTTTATCTAAAATATCATCACCATAACATTTAATATGTTTTATGTTTCTTCTATATTTTAAATATTTAAGTCCTTTGAAATTTTTAAGAAGAAAATCATTTATACTAGAAGTATCTTCATTTATAAAATACACCATAGTATTTATTATAGATTTATAGGCCTTCCTCTTGAATTTACAAGCCCATAGACTATCTATATGAAGATTAAAAAAGTCCTCTTTATATTCTTCAACTTGTTCTAAAGGAGATAATACTTCTCTATCATCACTCTTTAAATGCCAATTAGTTTTATTATCTATATAATAATCATTGAGATTTAGATTTTTTATATCTATAATAATTACTCCATAATATTTTTTGAGAATAACTATATCTGGTCTATCACCATTTATAAACGGGCGAAAAAATATTTCATACTCTTCACTTAGGTTTTTCTGTAAAAAATCAAGAAAATTTAATTCTTCTTTAGTCTTCATGATGATATTTTTTATTAAATTTTAGGTTTTCTCAAATTTAATAAAAAAAATTTAGGGAAGTAATAATTTTATTTTTCAAATATAAGATTTTGTGCTTTTTTGATAATAAATATTACTTTATATATATTTCTGAAATGAAAGAGAATAAAAAAATAGAATCAATAATTGTAAAAGATTTCGAGGGCAAATCTATTAATTTAATGAAAGAATATAAAAATAAGAATCTACTTTTAATTATCTATAATAATCAATGCCTTGGATGCACTGGAAGAGCTATTCCTCTAGCCTACGAATTAAATAATAATTTCGAAAATATCACTGTAGTCGGTATTCATACTAATTTTGGAAATAATAAAACTAGTGCTCAAGATATAAAAAGCATTTTCACTAGTGGCGAATTACCATTTCCTATATACTTAGATGAGGATGCTTCAGTTTACAATCAATTTGAATCATTAGGAACACCTCAATGGTTAATTATAACTAAAGAAGGCATACTATATCGCTCTATATTTGGTTCGCAAGAAGGTTCGCAAAATAGGTTATCATATGCTATCGCTAGTATTCAAGACTAGTATTATAAAAATATATTATTCTCCAATAAGTCTGATATGACCTTTTATCTCTTCAATATCTATAATTAAATTTCTTATAGATTCTTCATCATCTTGTAATTTTTCTCCTCTCGAATTCTCTTGATCTCCTTCGGGCAACATATCAAATTCACTAATAATATCACCTCGCAATGATTCCATATGTTCTGTTACATCATCTAGCTCATCTAGAAAATCATTTAATCTATCTTTAAATTCCTCGTACATGATTATAAATCTTTAAATCAGCAATGTACATA
>JBAYDV010000008.1:0-41843 GCA_041668045.1 Bacteroidales bacterium
GTCGGACGTGGAGGAATATTAAAACCAATACAGTCTGGTGTATATGAAGTGAATCAGCAGATGAGAGAGGATCTAATTACTAATAAGTATGGAGAGCATGCTTGTAATTTTGGGGCTTTAATAGCTGAGGAGTTGAAAAATAAAGTAATAGCTGCTGGTGGAACGTGTAAGGCTTTTATAGCTGATCCTGTAGTGATTAATGAGATGGAGCCTATCGCTACGATAAGTGGTTCTCCTCTTATAGAGAGAACTCCAATATTTCATGCTTTGAATCAAAAAGCTATAGCGAGACAGTATGCTCGTCAATTCAATAAAAAATATGAAGATGTTAATTTAGTGGTAGCTCATATTGGAGGAGGTATATCAGTCGGCGTTCATAGAAAAGGTAAGATTATAGATGTAAATAATGCTTTTAATGGAGATGGCCCTTTCAGTCCTGAAAGAACAGGAGGACTACCTTCAATGGCCATAGTAGATTTATGTTTCAGTGGAAAATATACGTATGACCAGATGAAAAAAAATATTACTGGAAATGGAGGATGTATAGCATATCTAGGAACTAATTCTTTTATAGAAATAGATAAAATGATAGAAGAGGGTAACGAAAAAGCTATGCTTATAGCTGATGCCTTCGTATATCAGATAGCTAAAGAGATCGGTGCTGCTTCTACAGTTTTATTTGGACAAGTTGATGCTATTCTTCTTACCGGAGGTGTGGCTAATGATAGTATGATTATGAAAAAATTATCTGATAGAATTAATTTTATAGCACCTGTTATGATTTATCCAGGCGAGGATGAAATGGGAGCTTTAGCAGAAAATGCTTTAGAAGCTTTAAATGGAAATATGGAGATAAAACAATATTAAAACTATTATTTAGTGTTTTGTTTTATCCATGAATGAGGAGTATATCCGGTTTCGTTTTTGAAGACCCTGTAAAAAGAACTCATATTGGTAAAACCAGATTCATAAATTATATCTTGAATAGTAGGATTTTCTCCTTTATTAATCTTATCTATTATTAATTGTTTACTATGTTCTATTCTAAAATGGTTTATATATTCAGAAAAAGATAAGGATCTTTCTTTATTAATGGCTTGATGTATGTATGTTCTATTGGAGTTTAGACGGGTGGCTATGTCAGATACTCGTAAATCAGAGTTAAGATATAATTTTTCTTTCTTAATTATATCATCTATCTTTTCAGAGAGAGTCCTAAACATTTGAGGTGATAATGATGTATCATTATGAGTACTATCTTCTTTTTGTTTTTCTTGTTCGAAGTCTATTATATTGAATTTTTGATTTTCTCCTATATATGCGATGGAAAAGGCAAATATTGAAAGAGAAATAGAAATAATATATACTATTACTTGATTATTAGTGAAATTAAACATCCCAAAAATATTTAACATAAATAGAAGGATAGCTAATAATGAAAATAGAGAAAAAGAGTGTCTTATATTGAAAAATGTTTTATTGTAAGTATCGGAATAGTAATCAGCTATTTCAAGATTGTATTTTTTAATTAAGATTATTCCTTTATAAGTAGTATAAAGTATTTGAAATGTAAAATATATATTAGAGCATAATATAATATAGTATATATAATGGCACAAACTACAATCTGATGGTTTAGGCCTAGATGTTAAAGCTTGATAAATATATTTACTGAATTCTTCAATACCAGTGGGAAAAATAAGAATGAATAGCAGGAAACTAAAGATAAATGCAGGTAATAATGATGCGATCTCTAATTTCTTATTTCTTTTGGGTATAGTTATGGATTTTATGTAAATATAATATAATGGGAAAATGGTTAATTTGGAAAATATAAAGATTGGGTATGTTTTTTTTATAAAATTAATCTCTCCTGAAATGTAGGAACAGTAATATAATGAGAAAATACTCATGTCGATCAAGAGAAACAATAGGAATTTGGTATCTTGTTTATGATTTTTTCTATATTTTAATAAAATTACGATTATGCATATAATACATACTAAAAATGGTGAAGTTTGTATAATAGATGATATCATTAGGTACTTTTTTGCTAAAATAAGAATTATTTTTGTTAATATAGGAATAAATTATTAATATTTATTCATAGATTTGTATCGTATTACAATGAGAATGATCGACGAGTACAATGAAAAACTTTAAAATCGGGATTAATTAATTTTAATTCCGATTTTTGTTTTATTTAGCGGATGTTGATTTATTCTCTTTTTTATGGCTAATGCAAAAGTAAATAAATAATATAAGAGCGGCTATTGTTCCGATAGTATATCCTAATGAAGAATTCAAGTGTAAACCTCCAGCGATATTCGGTGCCATTATAAAATAACTGATACATATAAATGTTATAAAAGTCGCAGGAATTGATAACATTAAATGAGATTTATTGATACTCTTAAGATATGCAGCTCCAGTCCATAAGGTAAAACATGCTAGAGCTTGATTACCTATTCCAACATAATTCCAAATAACTTTAAATTCTAGATTACACATAATTAAAGCTGCTAAAAATAAAGGTATGGCTACTACTAATCTATTTTTTATAGGCTTTTGATTGATATGAAATGAATCTGCAAGAATAAGTCTTAAACTGCGAAAAGCTGTGTCTCCTGAGGTTATAGGGCAGACGACCATACCTAAGATAGCTATGACTGCTCCTGATATGCCTAACCAGGATTTACATATTTTATCTACTATAACTGCTGGAGCTAAGCCACTTGCATTTAAACCATCAGGACCGCCAAAATAAGCCATAGCAGCTGTCGCCCAAATAAGTGCTACTATTCCCTCTGCTATCATTGCCCCGTAAAATATGCTACGTCCATATTTTTCATCACTCATACATCGAGCCATAAGTGGCGATTGAGTAGCATGAAACCCAGATAGCGCTCCACATGAGATTACGATAAATAGCATGGGAACTAATATGTTGTTACTTGGGTCTGCATGAAAATTATGGAAAGTGGCTGGTGTTAGTTCTATTAAATTTAAGCTACCATTAAATCCTTTGAATATTAGTGCTGCGAATATGGCTATAGCCATAAAAAATAAGAAAGCTCCAAAGTATGGATATATATTGCCAATAATCTTATCAATAGGAAGTAGTGTCGCTATAATATAATATACGAAAATTATTGATAACCAGATTATTTCTTTACTGTTAGTAAGATGTTGAAGTAGCCCGGCTGGACCTTTAACGAAGGATGAACCTACTGCTAAAAGAAGAATAACAGTGAAAATAGTCATTAGTATTCTTACCGGATTTCCTAAGTATTTACCGACTAATTCAGGTAAGCTTTTGCCGTCATTTCTGATGGACATCATTCCTGAGAAATAATCGTGAACTGCACCCATAAAGATACAACCAAATACTATCCAGATATAAGCTACTGGTCCGTATGCAGCTCCAAGAATGGCTCCGAAAATAGGACCTAAGCCTGCTATGTTTAAGAATTGAATAATGAAAATCTTCCAAGGTTTTAAAACCTTAAAGTCAACATTATCGGCTAGTCGATTAGCTGGTGTGATGTTTTTTGATGAAGCATTGAAAAATAGGTCAACGAATTTTCCATAGGTTAGGTATCCAATTATTAATAAAATAATAGAAGTAATAAAAGTAATCATATTTATTTGTTTAGCGAGTTCAAATATCACTATTATCGTATAAAATTCCAAAAAAATATAAGTTTTTTTAGTACTTTTGTTCGCATGAGTAAAATTGTTCCAACAGAACTTGGTACCGAGAAAATTAGGGTATTATTAAAGAAATATGCTATTCCTGCGATAATAGCCATGACGGCTACTTCTATTTATAATCTGGTAGATGCTATTTATATAGGTCATGGATTAGGTGCTTTCGCTATTTCTGGTTTGGCTATTACTTTCCCTTTTATGAATATACAGGCGGCATTTGGAATGCTTGTAGGTGTAGGTGCATCTACTATATTGTCTGTACTTCTTGGCCAGAAAAATTATAAGATGGCTGAAAAAGTTCTTGGAAATGTGGTTATGCTTAATTTAGTGATAGGAACTTTATTAAGCGTGGTATGTCTCTCATTTATTAATCCGATACTTGGATTCTTTGGAGCAAGTAAGGATACTTTACCATATGCGAGAGAGTATATGTCAGTGTTGTTGGCTGGAAATCTCATATCATGTATGTATTGGAGCTTTAATGCCATATTGAGAGCGGCTGGACATCCTAAACAGGCTATGGCATCTACGATTATGACTGTTTGTATTAATGCAGCCTTAGACCCTATTTTTATATTCGTTCTTCATATGGGAATAAGAGGTGCTGCTGTAGGTACACTATTAGCACAGACTATTGCCCTGGTATATTTAGTGAAAATTCTAAGTAATAAAAATGATGTCGTTCATTTAGAAAAAGGTATATATAAATTCAATAAAACAATTGATAAAGAAATTTTAAATATAGGTTTATCTCCTTTTTTTATGAATATAGTGGCAAGTGGAGTGATAATTATTATAAATCTTCAGTTAAAAAAATATGGAGGTGATATTTTTATAGGAGCCTATGGTATAGTTAATAGAATTGCTTTTTTATTTCTCATGGTAGTCTTTGGCTTTAATCAAGGTTTACAGCCAATAGTTGGTTATAATTATGGAGCTCAACTGAAAGAACGAGTGATAGAAGGTTTAAAACTGACACTTTTTTTGGCTGAAATAGTTATGATGACAGGTTTCCTTTTAAGCCAGATAATTCCAAAAGTATTGGTCGGAGCATTTACTACAGATCCTAAATTAGTAGAAATAGCTGTATTAGCTTTAAAATTTACAATGTTAGCTTTTCCTGTAATTACTATTCAAGCAGTAGGTTCAAATTTTTTTCAAAGTTTAGGGAAATCTAGAATAGCATTATTTTTATCTTTATCAAGACAGTTAATTTTTTTCGTACCACTTCTGTTTATAATGCCAATGATTAAGGGGACGGAAGGGGTTTGGATGGCTTTTCCTATGGCAGATAGTTTAGCTGCTATTGTAACAGCTATTACTTTGTTGAGATTTATTAAAAAATATAGAAAAGAACCTACAAAACTAAAAACATTATCATGAAAAAATATTCAATTTGTTTGGGACGGCAGTTTGGAAGTGGAGGTAGTTATATAGCTAAAAAACTATCTGAAAGATTAAAAATAAAATTCTGTGATTATGAAATTATATCTGCTACTGCACGTGAGTCTGGATGGAACCCAGATATTATAGAAAAGATGGATGAAAAATGTAATCATGGTTTATTGTCTGCTTTTAAAGGTTATTTATGTCAAGAAAAGATTTTCGGTATGCAGAGTGAAACGATTCTTAAATTAGCTAAGCAGGAGAGTTGTATATTTGTTGGTAGATGTGCTAATTATGTGCTTAGAAATGAGGAAAATATGCTTTCTGTATTTATAACTGCGAGAAGAAGAGATAGAATATCACGAATAGCGAAAAGATTAGATATATCTGAACCTGAAGCCAAAACTTTAGTAGAAAGGACAGATAAGAATAGAGCTAATTATTATTCTTCATTTACTATGAAGGAGTGGGGTCTAGCTTCTTCTTATAATTTATGTTTAAATACAACTAGTTTTAATTTAGATGAAACTGTCGATATTCTTGAACGTATTATTCGTGATAAATTTAAAGATGAACAAGAATTATAAATTAAAGATAGAGCGGAAAGCGAGGTTCGAACTCGTGACCTTTGGCTTGGGAAGCCAATGCTCTACCAACTGAGCTATTTCCGCGAAACCAAAAGATAATTATCTTTTAGAGATACAAATATATGAATTTAAATTTATTTATAGCTAAAAAAATAGGAGGAAAAAGTGGCATTGCTTGTTTTTCTGTAGCTATCAGTCTGTCTATTATTCTGATATCTATAGCAGTAACTAATGGATTTAAGCATGAAATTAATTTAAGATCAACAGGCTTTTCTGGTGAATATGTTTTATCAGCTCCAGGAGTGCCACCAAATACTGATAAATACCCTATAAATAAAGATTTATCTTTTATTAATAAAATAGATTCTATAAATGGAATAAAGAATATAGAGGGAGTAGCATATACAAGTGGTATTATCAAGACAAATGAAGATGTTCAAGGATTGCTTTTTAAAGGAGTGGATTCATTGTATAATCTTGAATTTTATAAAAAAAGTTTAGTTAAAGGAGAGCTGCCTAATTTTTCAGGTAATAAATATTCTAGAGATATCCTTATGTCTTCACGACTTGCGGACATGCTCAACTATAAAGTAGGAGATAAGGTTTTAGCATATTTTATAGATGATAATATTAGAGTAAGAAGTTTTAAAATATCTGGACTATTTAATTCACAACTTGGTGATGTAGATAAAAGTATGGTAATCATCGATTTAAGACAAGTACAGAGATTAAATGGATGGAAAAATAATCAAGTCTCTTCTCTTGAAATCAATATTGATAGACATGAGGCGAATCATCATATAGCATTTGGTGTAAGAGATAAAAGAATTTCTAAAGCGATAGAAGAGATTCTTTATAAATATACTAAAGATGATGATTCATCTGTAGTCCTCAGATATATTGGTCAGATATATCCAAATTTATATGATTGGCTTGGTTTAATGAATTTAAATGTATTGGTCATATTAATTTTAATGCTAATAGTAGCTGGATTTAATATGATATCTGGATTGTTAATAATATTATTTCAAAAAATTTCTATGATAGGTTTATTAAAATCTATAGGAATGCATACCAGATCAATAATAAAGATTTTTATAACGAAAGGAGCTATTATAGTAGTAAAAGGTATGCTATATGGAAATATTGTAGCAGCTATTTTATGTTTTCTGCAATGGCGCTTCCAATTAATAAAATTAAATCCAATTAATTATTTCGTAGATAGTGTGCCGATTTATATAACATTAGGCCAAATAATATTATTAAATGTCATTTCATTTTTAGTTATGATTTTAATAATGATTATTCCATCTAATTTTATTTCAAATGTATCTCCAGATAAAACTATGAGAGTAGAGTAATAAATATCTAATAGACATATTCTAGATATTGTTGATATTTTTCAAGTATGGATTGAACATAATTTATGGTCTCATCACCTCTGAAATTCTTTATTTTATCGAAGCAACTTGCGACGTCTTCCCAATTACGATAATTAATATCCTTTTGAGATATAGCATATGTGATGCATTTACTTATGTTTCCTTCTCCAGCATTATAAGCAGCTAAAGTGAATTTTATTAAGTTCTCTTTACTAATAGTGTCTGTAGTATTTGTTATAATATGTGTTGTGTCAGTTGCTGTTGGAATGGAGATAGTATCAATAGAAGATATATCAATAGTAGAATCTGCTTGAGAACTTAATAAAATAGTATCCTTATAATTTGTATTTAAAATTCTCTTAAATAGTTTTTGCATTCGAATTAGATGTAATACTCCAGCCTTAATATTGTTATTTGGATTGAAAATATCATCGACTCCATAATATTCAGCCGTAGAAGGCTTGATCTGCATAAGTCCTATGGCTCCTTTTGAAGAATGCGCCCCCATAGAGAAACGAGATTCTTGATAAATTAGAGCAGCAAGCAAACGCCAATCCCATCCTATAAGTTTAGCATTTTTTTTAATAATAAAGTCATAAGGAGAAAGAGTGTACGTTTTAGCCTTATTTTTAATGTATTTTTTCAAACGGTATGAACGATAATACTTTTCTTTTAGAGAAGAAAATTGATATGTCTGACGATAATATCCTCTCCATGCATTAATACTTCCAAGTAGTCTTATATCAGAACGACGAACAGCCCATACTGTATTTTCCAGGGGGGTACTTAGTGCGATACCATCTGCGTATTTCGTTGGAACACTATCTACGTCAGGATTAATAACTAATATATCTATTTCATGACGAATAAGCATCGCCCAATAATTATCATTATCCTTTCCCTCTTTATACGGAGGAAGAAATTTAAATGATAGTGAATGGTCTTTATAATATTCTTTTAATAGTTCATACTGTAAAGCTGTACTGAATTCATTAGAATAAATCTCGTTATCTACTTTCATAGCAGAAACTAAAGAATCAGGATATAAAGAAATAGAATTATCCAATGAAATATCATCATTATCAAAGATTGATAACGAAAAAATAAATACCAAAATAAGTATCGAATATAATATCGCCTTATATCGTTTCTTCATATTTAGTATCTAATGTACGTAAAAAGGCCAATATATACCAAATTTAAATGCTTTTTGAGGTTTAATATAATGATAAGCAGAAAAATATTCTCCACCATGGTTTCCAAGAGATGCATTAGTATATTTAAAGAATATGCACGCTCTATACCACTGGAGATTAAGAAAAGCATCTACATAAGGACTACCTCCAACTTTTTCATATTTTTGATTTACAAACATCGCTGAAGCTGGATTATATGAAGGAGCATAATATTTTGATTCATATGTCGTTGAAGCTCCTAGTTGAGCTCTACAAACATCTTTTACTATATTAAATTCTATATAATATCTAAGATTAAAAGACATAGTAGGAAGAGGAATTATATCAGTATTAGATGAAGCTTGAAAAAGAGCTTGGTTATCTAAATGTAAAATTCCAAATTGAAATTTCTTGTTAATATAGGCACTAATGACACTTATTGAAGGACTATATTGATTAATCATCCCAGTTTGGTCATAATAAATATCATTTCCTACTAATGAATATCCGAAGAAAGCACTCAAATCCCATTTAGGAATAGCGATAGTACCCTCGAGATTAGTTCGTGATATCTTATCAAAATTATTATCCCATTTTAAATGATTAGAATAATAATGATTCTCATAAAAAGTAGGATTAGTAAGAGTTTGTGAAAATTTAGTAGTAAAATCGATACTCTCCTTTTTATTTTCAAAAGGATAGAAAGAAAAACGCATTTTTCCTTTAATCTGTAAGTCATTGATATTATAGCCAGCAAAATGATATTTTACAAACGCATCCCAATCGAAATATTTTTTTAATAAACCAGATGCCCCACCATACACATACATGTTATTTTGATGATTATCATTTTGACCATAAATGAAATCCGAAGGTTGGAAATAATCAATAGTTAAAATTTGATCTCCTAATCCACCCTCTACTTTAGAAAGAATAGCATCACGAGCCCAAGGTTGTAATCTTATAAAAAAACGATTTTCAAATTTCACTACTTTAGTAGAATCATAAGAAGAACTTGGATTGATATAAAACTTATTATAATAATATTCTTTTTCACTATCGCCAGAAATATCATCAGTATATTTTCTTGAGTAATTTGAAAATTCACCATAATGTCCAAGATAAGCTATAGTCCCATCGCCAGAAGCTAAAGAATCTTTATTTTTTCTAAAGAAATTCATAGGAAGGCTATAAGACTGACTAATATAAAAAGTATTCTTCTTCAATACATTTTTCGCATCACTAAGATTTATGGCAATAGTTTTAGCATCAACTATAGTATCAGTTACCTCTGAAGTCTTTTGAACACCTCCATTCTCTTCTCGAGTTACTTTATTATGTATGTATCCTCCATTAGCTACATAACGATCTCCTAGATAATTTGCAGTTAGCGCGAAAGTCCTGTTATCAGTACTCTCATTTTCTAGCAGTCCTTTACTTCCATAGCGTTTATATAAAATACTAAAATTAAATTTAGGAGTAATGTTCTGAGTATGTAAAAATTTAACATTAGATTCTTCTCTATCTTTAGATGCGAATAATGTACCCCAATAAGCTAATTCCGTGTAAGGAGTTTTAGTATTATACATAGGCATAGTCTCTGGAGTATATGTATAAGGTAAATAGTTCGAATATGCCTTAAAAACAGGTTCTTCAACCCTTTTAAAATAATTCTGATACATCATAGCAGAACCTATAGTTCCCAGATAAACACCATTTATATCGTTTTGGAAAAAAGGATATTCTGAAAACCAATCATTATAGGTAGTATCTATTTTACTACGCTCTAATTTATTAAAATGTGTTTCAGCAGTCCAGGCAATAATTCTTTTATACTTCAAAGAATCAGGAATGAATGAAGTCGTCATGATTCTAGGAACTAATCTCCTAAGACTATCTTTAACATCTCTTAAACTATCACGAAGATGCTTTTCTTGTTCCTTTATCAATTTTTTCTTCTCTTTTGGAGAAAGTAAAAGTGTAGTGCTATCTATAGCCATCGAATCACTAGCCACAGAATCTTTCTTAATATTATCTATGGCAATGGAATCTATTGCAGTCGTATCTCTTAAACTTGTTACGTAGCTCATATTGCCCTGAAGTGGGCTATATGTAAAAGCTAGGGTAGGAGTCAATACAACTACCAAAATAAGTATTATGAAAAGAAATTCGAGTATGTTTCGAGTTTTATGCATTTTAATCTTCTTCAGCTTCTTCTAATTTTTTAATCTCCTTAACCAGGTTATTAATTAATGAATATTTTCTTTCGTAAAGTTCATCTGAAATATCTACTTTATAATAATGAGGATTAATTAATCGTTTCTCAGTGGCATTAAAATGATTTAAATTATTAATATAAAAATCTCTTTTTTTATTTATAGATTTTTCCTCTGCAATAATTTCGCCATCTTTTATCATCTGGATTTGAAGAGGACGAGAAGAATAAGTACCTTTTTTAAATTTAGTAGTCTTAGTACTATCAAATTCATCCCTTAAAATAAAGGTGTCATTGTTTTCAATCTTTTCAGTAGTCTTATCACCTCTTAGACAAGTTATATCACCTTTAAAAGAATCATCACGAATTATTCTATACGTAATTTGAAAACCAGGATTAATAAGTTTGACTTTATCCTCTGATCTTTTTAAAACTGGCTGATCATCGATTTGAACTAATTTGTAAACATTACCAAAGCAAGGATTATGTTTACTAGTGGCTATAGCATCACCTACACCATAGGCATCAATAGAACAACCTTGTCTCTCCAAAGAAGGTATTAAATATTCATCAAGAGAATTAGTAGCGATAATTTGACATTTAGTATAGCCAGCCTTATCTAGAACTTTTCTACATTCATTAGAAAGATACGCTAAGTCTCCACTATCTAATCTAATACCATATCCATAAGGATAATCATTATCAATATTATTATTTTTAAAGGCCTCTATAGCATTTCTTAACCCACAATGTAATGTATCATAAGTGTCAATTAAAAGTATTATTGGCTCTTTTGTATGTGTATTAATGTAAGAATTAAAAGCATTATACTCACCTTCTATGGTACTTCCAAAAGAAGTAATATAACTATGAGCCATAGTTCCAGAACAAGGCACTCCAAAATTAATATGTGAAAGTATATTAGAAGAACTTACACACCCTCCAATGAAAGCTGCTTTTCCTCCATGCATCGCAGCCCAAGGCCCATGTGCTCTTCTAGATCCAAATTCACTAATAGGTTTATCTGTACTTCTGGAAACTCTCGAAGCTTTTGTAGCTACAGCCATTTGATGATTCATAATACATAATAATGGAGTTTCTAATATTTGAGCTTCTATTATAGGGGCTTCTATAATCATTACTGGTTCACGAGGAAAAACTATCTCACCCTCTTGCATGCAATATACATTACCTGTAAATTTCATAGTGGAAAGATACTTTCTAAATTCTTTATATTCTGCTGAAGGTAAAAACTGTTCAAAATAATCCTCTGGCTTATTTCCTACAGCTTTTATCATTTTTATAGCCTCTTGTATCCCACTTACTACTGCCCAGTTATTGTTATCGGGAGCTTGTCTGAAGAATAAATTAAATATAGCTTTCTTATCTTTACGACCTTCTTCGTAAAAAGATTTTCCCATTGTATATTGATACATATCTGAGCAATATGATATATCTAGCATGACTTTGTTTTTTATGCAAATATAATATAAGTTATGAAAAATTTTATATCTTTGACGCCATTCTTTAAGAAAGAGCATAAAATATAGATTTATATACAATATAATAGTGAATGTGTTTTATCCACTGCAGACTTATTTGGTATGTAGTGGATATTTTTTATATATAGGAAAAAATCAATTATCTTCGCTGTATGAAAAAAATAACACTTGGAATATTAATATTCGCTTCAATTATACTATCTGGTAGTTGTAAGAATGGTAAAAAATCTAAATCGTCTAATAAATTTAATACTCAACAGACTCAACAGACCATCTCTCCTGAGATTTCATCTGAGCTTCTATTAGCAGCTAAGGATGGAGATTTAACAAATGTTAAAAGATATCTCGATATGGGAGTAGATCCTAATTATACTAATGAGGATGGATTTAATAGTTTAATGCTAGCCAGTTATAATGGATATGTCGAAATAATGAAAGCTTTAATAAATGCAGGTGCATTAGTCAATGTACAAAACACAGCTGGAAGAACACCACTTATGTTTGCTAGTTCAGGTCCTTTTCCTGAAGCAGTCAAATATCTGATAGATCAAGGAGCTAATCTTGATTTGATAGATAGCGACCAACATTTTACAGCTTTAATGTTTGCAGGTGCAGAAGGACAGCTAGAAGTTGTTAAAATTTTATTAGAAGCAGGAGCTAATCCATATCTGACTGAAGTTGATAATGATACTGCAGAATCTTTCGCAGCAGCTAATGGTCATACAGAGGTAGTTAATTATATTAAAAAATTTGAAAAAACACATCAGAAGTCGGAGTATAATAAATAGATAAATCACAGTGAAATTATGAGTAATACTCCAGAATCTCTTTTCAAGTCATTAACTAATGAGAATATACTCAAAGTAGAGAAATTTCCTTCTTCCGGTAGTAATAGAAAATATTCGAGGATAATAGGAGAAAATAGTACTATAGTGTCCTCTATAGGTACTTCTGTTGAAGAAAATAAAGCTTTTATATCTCTTTCTAGGCATTTTAAACAATGTGGTTTAAATGTGCCACTTGTTTTAGCCCATAGTGAGGACTATAAAGTTTATCTTCAAGAAGATTTAGGGAATCTTTCTTTATTCGATGCATTATCTTCATCGAGGAATAAAGAGCCTATGCAGTATTCTAAAGAAGATAAAGACCTTTTATTTAAGACTATAAAAAAATTACCTCAATTTCAGTTCGAAGGAGCTCGTAATCTTGATTTCTCTGTTTGTTATCCACAGAGTGAATTCGATGAAAGAACGATAATAAATGATTGTAATTATTTTAAATATTGTTTTTTAAAACCATCTGGTGTAGATTTCAATGAGAATAAACTTGATAATGACTTTTATGCTTTATCTGCAAAACTATTAGAAGAAGCGACTGATACTTTTATGTATAGAGATTTTCAGTCACGAAATGTTATGATTAAGAATGGAGAGCCTTATTTTATTGATT
Source organism: Bacteroidales bacterium (assembly GCA_041668045.1). Taxonomy (GTDB): domain Bacteria; phylum Bacteroidota; class Bacteroidia; order Bacteroidales; family UBA932; genus JBAYDV01. The sequence continues at coordinate 13,408 of JBAYDV010000008.1, forward strand.
TTCAAGGAGGTCGAAAAGGTCCTATTTATTATGACTTAGCGTCTTTTGTATGGCAGGCTCGTTCTAAATTTCCTATTTCATTGAAAGAAGAATTAGTTATGCATTATGTAGAAGCTCTAAAGAAATATGAAGTAGTTGATAATATTAAATTTAGAAAACGTTTAAGTTATTTTGTATTATTTAGAATGCTTCAAACATTAGGAGCCTATGGATATAGAGGTTGGTTTGAGAGAAAAAAACATTTTTTAGATAGTATTCCTTTCGCTCTAGAGAATCTCAGAGAGTATTTATCTGAGAATACACAGAATTTATCTTTTCTTCCTTATTTAAAAACAGTATTATTAAGTATGATAGAAACTCTCGAACAAAAATTTAATGAGAAAGATAAATCTGAGAATATATCATCATTATCTCCTGCAAAAAATGAATTCATCACGCCAAATATGTATGGAGAAGATTTAACTGTTAGAATCAATAGTTTTTCATATATGAAAGGCATTCCTGAAGATAATTCAGGTAATGGAGGTGGTTACGTTTTCGACTGTCGTGGTATGCATAATCCAGGACGTTATGAAATTTATCGTTCTTTGACAGGTATGGATACACCTGTAATAGATTTTTTAGAAAGAATAGGAGAAATTGAAGTTTTTATGGATGCTATTTATAAGTTATCTGACCCTCATGTAGAATGTTATATTAGACGTGGATTCACATCATTGATGTTTAGTTTTGGTTGTACGGGAGGTCGTCATCGTTCTGTTTATGCAGCAGAACATTTAGCAGCTCATATTTCTGAAAAATACGGAGTCAGAATTATTCTCGAGCATAGAGAACAAAATATAAAGAAAATCATTGCCTCGAAAAAGGTTCCACTACATACTTCTGCAGATTTGTTTGCTCCTCGTACTGCTTTTGTTTTGGCTGCAGGCTTGGGTACCAGATTGAGACCGATTACTAATGACAGACCAAAAGCTTTGGTAAAGTATCATGGAAAATATTTAATAGAACATGTGCTAAATAAATTAGGCGCTTCAGGCTTTTCTAATGTGGTGGTTAATGTGCATCATTTTGCTGGGCAAATTATTAGTTTTGTTCATAAGTACCAAACTGGTGTAGTATCAGGTATATCTGCTGATATGCATATTACTTGTTCCGATGAAACGGATTTACTTAGAAATACAGGTGGTGGGATTAAACATGCAGAAAAGATAATTAGGAAGAAACTTGGAACGTCGGTTAATGGCATGGAATCAAAAGCCTTTTTAGTTTATAATGTTGATATCGTATCGAATATAGATCTTGATTGGTTCTGGGCAAGACATCTTGAGTATTCTCGAGCTTATACTAATATGCTAGCTACGCTTTTAGTAAGCAAGCGTAAAAGCTCTCGCTACCTCTTATTTGATACTTCTATGCGTTTAGTAGGATGGACTAATGTTAATACAGGAGAGATCAAATCACCATTTAAAAATATTGACATAGAAAAGTGTTCTAAATATGCTTTTTCAGGAATACATATAATATCTTTAAAAGTATTTGATTTAATGAAAAACTATCCTGAAGATTTTTCTATAATAGATTTTTATTTAGATATGGTGTCGGATTATTCTATCTTTGGTTGTAAAGCGACTAGAGATTTTGAATGGGAAGATGTAGGGAAGATTAATAAGCATTTAATTGAGGAAAATAATGGTTTAATTAAATTCTAATATGTATTATGTATATATAAAGGGAATTTTAAGAAAAATAGAACAAAAGTGAAATTTTTTTAAGTTTTTTTTGTGATAGAAGAAAAAATATTGTACTTTTGCAATCCGATTTAAAAAAGTAACCTCTGGTGAGGCCAAGAGAAGCCGCCATGTTGCACTTAGTAATAATTAAGTAAAAAAAAGAAAAAATGGATTTAATGAAAATCGCCGTAGATGCTATGGCTCAAGAAACTAAAAATTATCCTTCATTTGGTGCTGGTGATACTATCACAGTTACTTATAAAATTAGAGAGGAAAATAAAGAGAGATTACAGAGTTTCCGCGGTGTAGTTCTTCAAAGAAGAGGTAACGGTGCTACTGAGACTTTTACAATTAGAAGACAAGCCAGTGGAGTAGGAGTTGAAAGAATATTCCCAATCAATTCTCCTGCGATTAGCGAAATCGTTCTTAATAAGAGAGGAAAAGTTAGAAGAGCTAGAATTTTCTACTTTAGAAATCTTAATGGTAAGAAAGCTCGTATTAAAGAGAAACAATATATAGCTCATAGAGGTTAATTTTATTGAATTAACCAAGAGTTAATAAACGGCCCATTAGCTCAACTGAATAGAGTATCTGACTACGGATCAGAAGGTTGAAGGTTTGAATCCTTCATGGGTCACATAAAAGAAGCATTGCTAGATTAGTAATGCTTCTTTTATTATATATACCTATGGTTTTCTTAAATTTATTTAGCAGCTGCACTAACTGCAGAGTCGATTAGACTACCAAATAAATTACTATCGAATCCTTTACTCGTTTGTTTATTTCCAGTAAGGGCTGAAGTTAAAGTATTTTTCAGTTTATTCTTAGCTAATTCCATAGCTACATAAGAGGTGAAATTACCTGCTGCGTTTTGAACCGTTTTAGTCTTAGTAGCTTGCGTCCCTTGAACTAATCCTTTTACTGCATTAACTGCTCCACTTGATATCAAAGAAGACATATTAGATGTTAGGTTTTGTTTTTGAGAATACTGTCCTGAAACACTCTTAACTATCCCTACTACCTGTGAAAGAAGTTGTGATCCTGCTGTCATTTTAGCAAGATTAAGTGCTGCACTTTCTGTTTTACCAGTGCCTACACCTACTGTTCTTAGAAAATCTGAAGAAGTTAAAAAATTTGAGAAAGGAGAGTTAGTATTCATAGCACTAACTACATTACTCTTACTTGTTTTGCCACCTAAAATAGCACACGAATTGCTTGTTAAAGCAGTTGCAGCGATAGCTGCGATTAAAATGATTTTTTTCATAATTTTGTGTTTAAATAAAAAAGCCTCAGTCCTTATGGAGCGAGGCTTTATATTGTTTTATAAGTTTATTTCAACTTACATAAATTATTCAGCTTTGTTAGCAGAACCTAAAACATCAACGCATTTGTGCATATAAAGTTTTTTAAGTTCTTCACGAGCAGGTCCTAAATATTTACGAGGATCGAAATAATCTGGATGCTCAACAAAAGTTTGACGAATGGCAGCAGTCATAGCTAAACGACCATCTGAGTCAATATTAATTTTACATACAGCTGATTTAGAAGCTTCACGTAATTGATCTTCAGGAATACCTACTGAATCAACTAATTTACCACCAAATTTATTTATTGTAGCTACATATTCTTGAGGAACTGAAGAAGAACCATGTAGTACGATTGGGAAGCCAGGAAGTTGTTTCTCGATTTCTTTAAGAATGTCAAAACGAAGTGGAGGTGGAATTAAAATACCATTCTCATCACGAGTACATTGGTCTGGAGTAAATTTATTTGCACCATGTGAAGTACCTATTGAGATAGCTAAAGAATCAACACCAGTACGTTTTGTAAAATCTATAACTTCTTCAGGTTGAGTATAATGACTTTCAGCTGCAGAAACTTCGTCTTCAACACCTGCTAATACACCAAGTTCACCTTCTACAGTAACATAATCTTTTTGACTATGAGCATAATCAACTACTTTTTTAGTTAAAGCTACATTCTCATCATAAGGAAGAGATGAACCGTCGATCATAACTGAAGAGAATCCCATATCAACACATGATTTACATAATTCAAATGAATTACCATGATCAAGATGAAGACATATCTGAGGGTGTTCCCAACCTAATTCTTTTGCATATTCAACTGCTCCTTGAGCCATGTAACGTAATAATGTTTGATTAGCATATTTACGGGCTCCTGAAGATACTTGAAGGATAACTGGAGATTTTACTTCTGCACAAGCTGAAACGATAGCCTGCATCTGCTCCATGTTGTTAAAGTTAAAGGCAGGAATAGAATATCCACCCTTTACGGCTTTTTTGAACATTTCAACAGTGTTCACTAAGCCTAATTCTTTGTAAGATGTCATAATTATTTATTTTAATTAATTTATATTAATTACTTGTATATCTTTGGAATAATTTCTAATATAATTAAATATTAAAAATAAATCAACTTTGTACTTGCAATTTTCATGCAAAAATAGGTATTTTTGTGCAATATTTCAACAATTGTTATTAACTTTAAAAAATAATGAAAAATAAAATCATAATCTTCTCGGCTCCATCAGGATCTGGAAAAAGTACAGTAGTACATTATTTATTAAAAAAGTATCCAGAACTAGAATTTTCTATCTCTGCTACTTCACGAGCACCTCGAGGAAAAGAAAAAAATGGAAAGGATTATTATTTTTATTCAACAAGAAAATTTAAGGAACTTATTTCCCAGAAAGCTTTCGTCGAATATGAAGAAGTGTATGAAGATTCCTTTTATGGAACACTTCGTTCAGAATTAAATAGAATTTGGGAAAAAGGTCATACGATAGTTTTCGATATTGACGTGAAAGGTGGAAAAAATTTAAAAAAATTATTTGGAAATAAAGCCTTAGCTGTATTTGTTAAGACTCCATCAATAGAAATACTTAGACAAAGACTAATAGATAGAGGAACAGATTCAAAAGAAGCTATAGAAACTAGAATAGCTAAAGCTAGTGAAGAACTTACTTATGAAAAATCGTTCGATTATGTATTAGTAAATGATGATTTAGATAAGACATTAAAAGAAGCAGATGATCTTATCGGTAGTTTTTTACAATAACCTAAAAAATTAAATTATGTCTCACACTTGTGCTCTTTATTTTGGTTCATTTAACCCAATCCACTATGGACATATATCCATAGCTAAATACCTTCTTGATAATGAGGGAATAGATGAAGTGCGTTTTATATTATCGCCTAAAAATCCATTGAAAAAAATGGAAGATTTAGAAGATGCTAATAATCGATTAGCAAGTCTAAGAAAGACTGTGGATAATATAATTATAGAAAATAACTATACAGAAAAGCAGGTAACTGTTTCAGATATAGAGTTTACTATGTCTACGCCTCGTTATACCCTTAAAACTCTAAAAAAAATAATATCACAAGATCCTGAGACCAATTTTATACTAGTAATCGGAGGTGATAATATTACTATAATCGAAAAATGGTATGGTTGGAAAGAATTATTAACTAATTATGAAATCTGGGTATATCCAAGAGTTGGATATGAAGATAAGTTAGCTTGTAGATTATATAATCATTCTTTTAAAGATATAAAATTACGCTACTTGGAAGATGCACCAAAATATAATATTTCATCTACCGAATTGCGTTTAAGAAAAAAATAATTTTCACATAAAAATACCCCCAAGACTTATAAAATCTTGGGGGTATTTATGTTTATTAGTATAGCTGATTTATTTTAATTCTATAACAGCTTGATTTGGATTATAAAAACCTTTTGTTTCGTTTAAGAATACAGTTTTTAATTTTTTAACTACTTCAGTATTTTGGTCTTGGATTTGAGTAGTTTGTTTTGGATCTTTGATTATATCAAACAAAGTGAATTGAGGAAGATTACCTACTTCATTCCCAGTTTCATTTCTCTCTTCTCCATTATAAGGTGGTATTAAATCATATTTACCATAACGTAAAGCTAATCTTTGATTGGCTTCCATTATCATAGATTTGCGTCCTTTTTGGCTTTTACCAAGGAATGTATCTAGAAAATCTTTTGAATCTAGTCCTTCTGGAATATCAGCTCCAACTAGTTTAGCTAAAGAAGCTAAAAGGTCTATTTGATTAACTGGGGCGTCAGAAACAACAGGTTTAATATGTCCTTTCCAATATACGAAGAATGGAACTCTTGTTCCTGCTTCATATAAGCTATATTTTCCACCTCTGAAACCACCATTAGGATCGTCACCATTAAGTAACTCACGTGCTTGATCATTATAACCATCATCAAGAACTGCTCCATTATCACTTGAGAAGATAACCAAAGTATTTTCAAGTACGCCTTCTTTTTCAAGATGTTCTAATATTTGTCCTACACACCAGTCACATTCTAAGACAGCATCTCCTCGGGCACCTAGGCCACTTTTTCCTACGAAACGAGAATTTGGAACACGAGGAACATGAGGTTCGTGTAATCCATAGTATAAAAAGAATGGTTTATCTTTATTTTCAGTGACAAAACGTTCAGCTTGATTAAGAAGAGTATCAGCGATATTCTCGTCTACCCAGCAGGCACTTCTTCCACCTTTCATATAACCAATTCTTGGAACGCCATTTATAACGGTATTATGATGACCATGAGACCACGTCATTTTAGTCATTAACTCTGGGTTAGTTATAGCTGTTGGTTCTCCTTTAAAAGGTGTATTATAATCAACAAATAAGGAATCGCCTGGAGCGAGATTAGCTACTTTCCCATTTTTGATGAATACAGTAGGAACTCTATCGCATGTAGCTGCGATTATATAAGAATAATCAAATCCGATTTCTTTAGCACCAGGAGTTACTGTCTCGTTCCAGTTAGGATGACCTGTTCCCATTCCTAAATGCCATTTTCCTATTGCAGCTGTTTTATAACCTTTACTTTTAAGCATGCCTTCCATTGTAAACTGATTTTCTCCTATAAGAAGAGGAGCATCACCTGCTAATATTTTAGCTCTTTTATTTTTCCACGGATATTGTCCTGTAAATAGAGCATATCTACTTGGAGTAGAAGTAGCTGAAGTAGCATGACCATCTGTGAAAGATACACCTTCTTTGGCTAGTCTATCAATGTTTGGTGTATTGATATGAGTATTTCCATAAGCACTAACATCTCCATAACCCAAATCATCAGCTATAATAAGCAGAATATTAGGTTTTGGTTGTTCTTGCTTTTTACCACAGCTAATCGCTAGAGTTCCGATAGCCGTTAGAGTTAAAAAGTGGTTAATTTGATTTTTTTCATAATAATGTTTATTGTTTTGTAATATACTTTTCCATATAAGTTGGAGCTGTTATCGTAATTCTAGTTTTTTTGGTAGGGTGAATAAAGGAAATAGTATGCGCGTGAAGAGAGATACTTCCATCTTTATTTGATCTCCTCGCACCATATTTTAAATCACCTTTTATAGGGCAATGTATGCCTGCTAATTGGCATCGTATCTGGTGATGACGACCAGTAAGTAGTTCTATTTCGACTAGAAAATATTTTTGAGTCGGAGCGATGAGTTTATATCTAAGTTTAGCTTCTTTAATATTTTTATCTTTATTATTTAAAGAAGGCTTAGATACTATATATGACTTATTGTTTTTTTCATTCTTCGAAAGATAATTAGTTAATTCTCCAATTTTTGGCTCAGGACATTTTTCTAAAAGAGCCCAATATTTTTTACTTAATTCTCCATCTTTGAAACTTTTGTTAAGTCTCGAAAGAGCTTTAGATGTTTTAGCGAAAATGACGGCGCCACTTACAGGTCTATCAAGACGATGAGGAACACCCATATATACTCGTCCTGGTTTATTGTCTTTCTGAGCTATATAAGCTTTTAGCATTTCACTCATAGGTTCATCTCCTGTTTTGTCACCTTGGACGATCTCACCAGGAAGTTTATTTATGATAATAATATGATTATCCTCATAAAGTATCCTTTCTTTTATGCTTAAAAATTCGTCATGAGGAATTACCCTATATATTTTATTATTTTCTGATGTGTCCATTATAGTTGATAATAGTTACGGTAGGTGAAGCTAAACATTGCCATATATAATTACGATTAGTATTGTTCTTTTTCGTTTGGAAAGTCTTTACTTTTGACGTCAGCTACATAGTTCTTGAAGGCAGAAAGAAATTCTTGGTGCATGTTCCCGTAACGACGAAGGAAACGAGGGGAAAAATCATCATTTAGTCCTAGCATGTCATGCATGACAAGAACTTGTCCATCGACTCCAGGACCGGCTCCTATTCCTATGACAGGAATAGTTAGTTCGCTTGCTACACGAGTGGCTAATTTAGCTGGTATTTTTTCTAGAACGATGGCGAAACAACCAGCATCTTCTAATAAATGTGCATCTTTAATAAGCTTTTCTGCTTCATAATCGTCTTTAGCACGGACTGCATATGTTCCAAATTTATGTATTGACTGAGGAGTCAGGCCAAGATGTCCCATGATAGGAATTCCTGCTGAGAGGATTCTTTCTATGGATTCTAGAACTTCGGAACCACCTTCTAATTTAACTGCATCTGCTTCTGATTCTCGCATTATTTTAATAGCATTTGAAACAGCATTTTTAGAATTGCCTTGGTATGAACCAAAAGGCATATCAACTACTACTAAAGGGTTTTTGACAGCTCTTACGACGCCTTGTGCATGATAAATCATTTGATCAACTGTAATAGGAAGGGTAGTTTGGTATCCTGCCATAACGTTTGCTGCTGAATCTCCTACGAGGATTACATCTATTCCAGCTTCATCGACTATTTTAGCCGTTGTATAATCATAAGACGTAAGCATAGCTATTTTTTCTCCGCGTTGCTTCATCTCTAATAATCTTTGAGTAGTAATTACTCTATTTCTACCTTCTACAGACATTTTAAGTTTAATTTAATTTAGATACAAAGCAATAAAATTATTATGACTTTAACAAAATTACAAGTTTGTCTTTTTTATACTGACAATATGACACGATTTTTCCTTTGGCATAATCTTCGTTATAATTAAGGCAAAGAATGAAAACAATTAAATAAATATAATTATGGGAAAAATAATAGGAATTGACCTAGGTACCACGAATTCATGCGTGGCTGTTATGGAAGGAAATGAGCCTTCTGTTATAGTAAATAGTGAAGGTAAAAGAACTACACCATCAGTAGTTGCTTTCGCTGATAATGGAGAAAGAAAGATTGGAGATCCTGCTAAAAGACAGTCTATAACTAATCCTCATAAAACTATTTCTTCAATAAAGAGATTTATGGGTGAGACTTTTGATCAAGTATCAAAAGAAATAGGAAGAATGCCTTATAAAGTAGTTAAAGGTGAGAATAATACTCCTCGTGTTGATATCGACGGACGTTTATATAGCCCTCAAGAAATTTCAGCTATGGTACTTCAAAAAATGAAAAAAACTGCTGAAGATTATTTGGGACAAGAAGTTACTGAAGCTGTTATTACAGTTCCTGCATATTTTAGTGATTCTCAAAGACAAGCTACTAAAGAAGCTGGTAAAATAGCAGGTCTTGAAGTAAAACGTATTATTAATGAGCCTACAGCTGCTGCATTAGCATATGGCCTTGATAAGAAAAATAAAGATATGAAAGTCGCTGTGTTCGACCTTGGTGGTGGAACATTTGATATTTCTATTATGGAATTAGGCGATGGTGTATTTGAAGTTAAATCTACTAATGGTGATACTCACCTTGGTGGTGATGATTTTGACCAGGTAATTATTGATTGGTTAGCTGACGAATTTAAAAATGAGAATGGTGGCAATATAGATCTTCATAAAGATCCAATGGCTCTTCAGAGATTAAAAGAAGCTGCTGAGAAAGCTAAAATAGAATTATCAAGTCAGACTTCTTCTGAAATCAATTTGCCTTACATTATGCCAGTTGATGGAGTTCCAAAACATTTAGTTAAAACTCTTACTCGTTCGAAATTCGAACAATTAGCAGATTCTTTAATTCAAGCTACTATAGAACCATGTAGATTAGCATTAAAAGATGCTGGTTATCAGACTTCTGATATTGATGAAGTTTTACTAGTAGGTGGTTCTACTCGTATTCCTGCAGTCGTAAAAGTTGTAAATGATTTCTTTGGTAGAACTCCAAGTAAAGGTGTTAATCCTGATGAAGTTGTAGCTATTGGAGCATCTATTCAAGGTGGTGTTTTAGCTGGTGATGTAAAAGATGTTCTTTTACTTGATGTTACTCCATTATCTTTAGGTATTGAAACTCTTGGTGGTGTAATGACTAAATTAATTGAAGCCAATACTACTATCCCTACACGTAAATCAGAGACTTTCTCTACTGCTAGTGATAATCAACCTTCTGTAGAAATTCACGTTTTACAAGGTGAACGTCCAATGGCTAGAGATAATAAATCAATAGGTAATTTCCACTTAGATGGTATTACTCCAGCTCCTCGTGGAATTCCTCAAATCGAAGTTACTTTTGATATTGATGCTAATGGTATATTAAATGTATCTGCTAAGGATAAGAGCACAGGTAAAGAGCAAAAGATTAGAATCGAGGCTTCAAGTGGACTTAGTGAGGATGAAATCAAGAAGATGAGAGATGAGGCTAAAGCTAATGAAGCTAAAGATAAAGCAGAAAGAGAGAAGATAGATAAAATCAATGCTGCAGATGCTTTAATCTTCCAAAGTGAGAAAAATCTAAAAGATTACGGAGATAAATTACCTGCTGATAAAAAAGGTGCTATTGAAGAATCTCTTAAAGGCTTGAAAGAAGCTCATAAATCAGGAGATGTAGCAGCTATAGATAAAGCTACAGAAAAACTAAATGCAGATTGGCAGAAAGCTTCTGAAGATATGGCTAAAGCGGCGCAAGCAGCTAATCCTGGAGCAGGTCCTCAAGCTGGAGCTGGTCCTCAGGCAGGTCCTCAAGCAGGTCCAAACCCTGGAGCAGGAAGTTCAAGTAAATCTTCTAAAGATGATGATGAAGTAACTGATGTAGATTTTGAAGAAGTAAAATAAATACTTTTTATTAATAATAAAGGAACCCTGTAATCAATTAGGATGCAGGGTTTTTTGTTAATTTTCTGACAAAATGTCTTAATAAGAATTTGTTTGTTTTTGGCAAACATTTTGTTAATATTTTAACGAATTAGTAAGAAGAAAAATTATAATATGAAAGAAAAGAAAGAAAATATCAAGAAAGAAGATTCTCAAGAGCAAGTTAAAGATACTGTAGTGGAAAATACAGAAAAGGTATCAGATGAAAAAAACATAGATAGTGAGAATACAGATGAGTCTTTAAATGAAGATCAAGCAGGAAATACTGATAAAGAAAATAAATGTGCTGAAGATATAGTAGATGATAAGGAGACAGAAGGGAAGACAGAAGAAGGAAAAGAAGAGGAGAAAGAAAAAGTAGAGACTGAAGTAGATTATAAAGCTAAATATGATGAAGCTAATGATAAATATATAAGATTAGCTGCTGAATTTGATAACTTTAGAAGAAGAACAGCTAAAGAAAGATTGGATCTTATTAGTACTGCTAGTGAGGATACTATAGTAGGAATTCTACCTGTCTTGGATGATTTCGAACGTGCTATTAAGGTGATGAAAGAAAATAAACCAGAAGATAAAGAAGATAAAAAAGCCTTAAAAGCTACGATAGAAGGGATAGAACTTATCTATAATAAACTTTTTAAGTATTTGAAATCTAAAGGAGTATCTGTAATAGAATGTAAGGGTAAAGAACTTGATACTGATTATCATGAGGCAGTCGCACAATTTCCTGTTAAAGAGAAAAAACAAAAAAATAAAATTTATGATGTAGTGCAGACAGGATATATGTTAAATGGAAAAGTTATTAGATTTGCGAAAGTGGTAGTAGGTATTTAATTTTGCATGTCTGTGATTGCTTAATTATAAAAGAAGAAAAATATGTCAGAAAAAAGAGATTATTATGAAGTTTTAGGCGTTTCAAAAGATGCGACGGCTGACGAAATAAAAAAGGCCTATAGAAAGATGGCCATTAAATATCATCCTGATAAAAATCCAGGAAATAAAGAGGCTGAAGAAAAATTTAAAGAAGCTGCTGAAGCTTATGATGTCTTAAGTAATGCAGATAAGAAAGCTCGTTACGATAGATTTGGACACCAAGGAATGAATGGCGGATTCGGTGGAGGTGCACAAGGATTCGGAGGCGGATTTTCTATGGATGACATTTTTAGTAGATTTGGAGATATATTTGGAGGAGGTGGTTTTGGAGATGCTTTCGGTGGTGGTTTTGGAGGTAGTAGTAGAGGAGGAAGAAGAGTTTCCAAAGGAACTAATATAAGAATTAGAGTAAAAGTTTCACTTCATGATATGATTCATGGGGTCGAAAAAAAGATCAAAATTAATAAATTAGTAGCTTGTAGACATTGTAATGGTAAAGGTGCTGAATCTGAAGCTGATATAAAAACTTGTCCTACTTGTCATGGTACTGGTACAGTGACTAGAGTAGTACAGTCTTTCCTTGGCCAGATGCAGACTCAGTCTCAATGTCCTACTTGTGGTGGAACAGGAAAAGTGATTTCTCGACCATGCTCACATTGCCATGGATCAGGATTAGAAAAAGCTTCAGAAGAGATAAGATTCAATATTCCTGCAGGTGTTATGGAAGGAATGCAGCTTACTGTCTCTGGTAAAGGTAATGCTGCTAAGAATGGTGGAATTAATGGTGATTTGTTGGTTGTTATCGAGGAAGAGAAAGATGAAAATCTACAGCGAGATGGAAATGATCTTATTTATTCATTATTTATCAGTGTACCTGATGCTATATTAGGATGTAGCGCAGAAGTTCCATATATCGATGGAAAATTAAAAATAAAAATCGAGCCTGGTACTCAATCTGGTAAAATATTAAGACTTAGAGGAAAAGGTATTCCAAATGTAAATAGTTATGGAAGTGGTGATTTATTAGTTTATGTCCAAGTATGGATGCCTAAAAAATTAAGTCGTAAAGAGAAAGATATGATACTTGAGATGAAAAAGTCTGATACATTCAAACCTGCACCTACAAGTAATGATAAGAATTTCTTTACAAGATTAAAATCAATGTTTAGCTAGTTTTAGTTATCATTTATATAAAAAAGACTCCAAGATTGTAAAATCTTGGAGTCTTTTTATTTATAATAGTTATATTATTTTTTCAATTGAAAATGGCTTGTTTCAGGTAAACTTTTTCCTGATAGGGAAGCTGGTTTTGAGGATACTTCTTTTTCAAGTACTTTTATGGCAGCTTTGATTTGTTCATCATTTCCAGATACTACATCTTCAGGTGTATTATAAATTAATACATCTGGTTCAATAGTCCAATTTTCAAGATACTTTCCTTTAAGGTCAGTCATTCCTACTTCTGGAATACCGAATACTATACTTGGATTTATTAAGGTTTCCCACCAAACAGCTGTCATGGTACCTGCAACAGGAGCACCTACTAATTTACCAATATTTTGGTTCTGATAAATCCATGGAGTACCAGAGGCATTAGAATAACAGTCTTCGCATGTAATCATACATGATGGTTTACACCATCTAGCGAAAGGATCATCACCTATGTATTGTCCACGAGGAATGAATTTACAGTAAAGGTTACCTGTCATAAGTGTTACTATATCTTCATGAAGCCATCCGCCTCCATTATGTCTGATATCCAACATTACAGCGTCGCAATGTCTGTATTTTCCTAATAATTCGCTATATAATTTACGGAAACTTGGGCTATCCATTCCTTTTATATGAATATAACCAATTTTTCCATTTGTAAGTTTCTCAACCATTTTACTATTTCTTTCTACCCAACGTTGGTAAAGTAAAGAAGAAAGACCTCTAGAAGAAAGACCTTTGATTATAATATCTGTAGGCTTTTTACCTTTAGTATTAGTTATGGTAAGACGAATTCGTTTGCCAACTTTGCCTTCAAGAAGAGGAAAATAATCTTCACCAGCTTTAATTTCTTTACCGTCAATTTTAGTGATAATACTTCCAACTCCGTAATCGGCATCAGAGTCAACACCTTTTCTAAGATATAAAGGACTGTCTTTAATTATCTCAAGAATTTTAAGACCATCACCTTTATATTTAGGGTCGTAGAATAGACCTAAATTAGCAGTAGGTAATAGAGACATATCATACACTCTAGCACCTGCTCCTGTATGTGATGCGTCAAGTTCTCCTAACATTTCTGAAAGTACATCTGCGAAATCTCTATCGTTATTAATATATGGAAGGAATTTCTCGTACTCTGTTCTATAATAATCCCAGTCACATCCTTGAAGATCTTTAACATAAAATTTTTCTTTTACTTGTCTCCAAACATGGTCAAACATATATTGGCGTTCAGCAAATGGTTTGTATTCAAATACTGATTCAAAGGCTCCAAATGGTTTAGCTCTGCCGGACATAGTATCTATAGCTTTAATACCAGATCTAGTAATTAAATATAGAGTGCGTCCATTTTTACTTAATAAAAGACCGCCATTCCCAGCTCCTTTCATAAGAATCTTCGTAGAATAATTTTTTAAATCTCTAACCCAAAGGTCAGCTCTACTTTCAAATGAAGCTAAATAATATAATTTTTTACCATCTAAGCTCAATACAGCATCTCCCATTTTTGAAGAATTCGCAGTAAGTTTAAACACTCTATTATGTGCATTTACTATATCTATTTTTAAAGTTTCTACAGATTTTGGAGTTTTGCCTTTACTTTTAGCTTCTGCCGTTTTAATAGAATCTTTAGCTGCTTTTTTGATTTCACGTTTAGATTTTTCTGCTTTTTCTTCAGCGGCTAAAAGAGCTAAATCTTCATCATTCATAGTAAATTTATCATATGCCTTGAAATCTAGGAACATAATATATTCGTCTCTTTCTGATCCCCAGCTACCATGACTTCTATATCCTGCACGGTCACTTGACCATATTATAGCTTTACCATCAAGAGCCCATTTAGGAGCAGCATCAGCATATCCACTTCTTGTTAGATTATACATACCTTTTTGTCCATCTACTTCCAAAGACTTCAACTCTTCCATATCTTGATTTTTAACAAGATTATCTTTAAGAGCTGCACCTTCATTTTTACCTCCACGAGAAGCATCTAATAATACAACATCTGGATTATTCCAGCCTCCTACGGTTAAACTTGTAGTTAAAATCCATTTACCATTAGGACTCCAAGAAAAATTTTGGTCGCCATCACTATATGAATAACCATATTTCTTATCCATAACAGTACGAACTTCTTTACTTTTAAGATTAATAACGCAGATAGCAGTTCTATTTTGATAGAAAGCTACTTCCTTACCATCAGGACTATAACTACCCTGGAAAGAAGGTACATCTGAATTAGTAAGATTTTCTTCTTTTAATTCTGTACAATATGGAAATGTTTTTTCATCTTTTTTGACTATTGTAGTTTGATACAGCTGCCATAAACCATTTCTTTGGCTTGAATACAAAACGCTGCGACCATCTGGAGAAAGATCAACATTTCTTTCTTGTTCTGCTGTATTTGTAATTCGTTTAGTAGTCTTATATTTAGCTGAAGTAACATAAACATCACCATGATAAATAAAAGCTATTTGAATTCCGTCATCACTAATATCGAAATCAGTAGCCCCACGACTAATAATCTTTTTGATTGTCTTTTTATTAATCTGATCTTTAGTAATTTTAATATTTACTCTAGATGCTGTTTTATCTCCTTTATTTAAAATGTAAATTTCTCCATCATAATCAAAACATAATGTTTCATTATTTGACATCGTCAGATATCTTACAGGATTTTTAGAGTATGTAGTTATCTGTGTAGATTTACCTGATTCAAGATCTTTTTTCCATACATTAAATGTTCCATCCTTTTCACTTAAATAGTAAAAACCAGTATTATCAGTCGTATAAATAGGATTTCTATCTTCACCTTTAAAAGAAGTTAACTTAGTGTATTTGTCGTTTTCAAATTTCCATATATCACGGGTTATAGGAGATGTGTGATGTTTACGGAAAATGTTTTCATAGCCTTTTTTATCATTGTATAGAAAAGAACTAAAATCTTTAGAAAAAGATATATATTCTAGTGGAATAGTTGAAAACATTGAAGGACGACCTCCATTGATACTTAAAGTATAGACCTGTGAGAAAGTTGATTCCGGGAATTGAATACTCTTAGCACTTGGCATTATATTAGCCTGAAAAAGAATAGAGTCTGCACCTTTAAAAGTTACAGGAATTTCACTGCCCGAGTGAGTAGTTAGTCTTGTAGGAATACCTCCTTTTGAAGATACCTTATATATATCAAAACTACCTTCACGATCAGAACTAAAAACTATAGTAGAACCATCTGGACTCCATATAGGATAATTATCATATGCAGGATTAGATGTTATCTGTTTCGCAGATCCTCCATTGCTGGAAACAGTAAAAATATCACCTTGATATGCGAATGCTATAGTTTCACCATTTGGAGAAATGGCACTATGTCTTAGCCATAGAGGCCTGTTATCTACTTGTTGCGCAGATAAACTTACTCCGATAAAAACACAAATCGAAGCTAAAATTAAAATTTTTCTCATTTTTTTTAGTTAAAAATATATATGAAGTATGTATAATCTGTAAAGGTATAAATTAATATCTAAAAGCAAAAACAGCAAATGATAAAAAATTCTAGTAAAAGATTTGCATTTAAATAAGATTGTTATATCTTTGCAGTGTACTAGTTAGGTAGTACACCGAAAGAAGATATAATCTCATTGAGATTAATTAGATAAATTATTAAATAGTAAAATTATGATAAACGTAAGAAATCTAGAATTTAGTTATCCTAAGCATCTAGTTTTTAGTGGAATTAATATCCAACTAGAAGAGGGTAAAATTTATGGTTTACTCGGAGAAAACGGAGTAGGAAAGACTACTCTTTTAAAAATCCTCGCCGGTTTACTTAAAAGTTCTAATGGAGAATGCACAGTAGATGGAGTTAATCCATTCAAACGTACTCCTGAGTATCTTCAAAACATATTTTTCGTACCTGAAGATTTTCCAATACCATCCTCTTCTATAAAAAGGTTCGTAGATTCAATTGCTCCTTTTTATCCAAATTATAATG
Organism: Bacteroidales bacterium; assembly: GCA_041668045.1. Lineage (GTDB taxonomy): Bacteria > Bacteroidota > Bacteroidia > Bacteroidales > UBA932 > JBAYDV01. Next base: position 30,267 of record JBAYDV010000008.1, read on the forward strand.
CGACCCTACTTAATGATTTATTAAAAGATTTCGATTTAGATTCATCAAAAGAATTTACGAAATTATCAATGGGACAGGCTAAAAAAGCTTTTATCTCAGTAGCACTCTCACTTCAAACGAAATTTTTACTGATGGATGAGCCAAGTAATGGTCTTGATATACCATCAAAAGCAGAATTAAGAAAAGTTATTTCTCGTGCATCAACTGAAAATAATACAATTATAATTTCTACTCATCAAGTAAAAGACCTTGAGAATCTGATAGATCCAATCATCATATTGGATAGTGAGGGAATACTATTAAATGCATCAATAGAGGAAATAACAAACAAACTTTATTTTTCAGTCGAAACCACTGCAGATAAAGATGCTCTATATGCAGAACCAACATTAGCTGGCGTTTCTGAGGTTAAACCTAATAATGAAAATATCGAATCTAAAGTAGATCTCGAGATTCTTTTCGATGCAGCTATAACTAATAAAGAAAAATTCATAGAACTATTTAAATAATGCATACTATGAACAATACATTTTCATTACATAGATTCGGATTACTATTTAAGAAAAATTTTTCTGCAAATAGTCGGAGAGTCTTAAAGCCTCTTATAATAATTTCGGCCATATATGTTATACTAAAAGTTTTATTATGTTTTCTTGGTTACGTAAGCATGACTACATTTATTAGTATGATGAATATCTACATAGCTTTTGCCTTATTAGTTCTGATGACACCTTTTTTATTTTATAGTAAGTTTAATGATAAAAGATATGGCATAATCGAGGCAATGTTACCAGCATCTCATTTAGAAAAATTCTTTTCTAAATTTGTGATGCTAGTGGTGCTCTTTCCAGTATTATTTATTTTAATCATCATCGGACTTGATTATATAGTATCTGCTTTCTTTGGACAACCAGGATCAATCAGTGTCATGCATGATTTTATCACGGAACATCATGATATAATCGAGCAGCTTACAATATTAAATTCTTATTTCTTTTATTTTATAGTAAGTTTATTTGCTCTTCAAGCTCTATTTCTTTTAGGAGTACATTTCTTTAAATCACATAGAGTTAGTAAATCTATTATTTCAGTATTAATATTAAGTCAATTAATATCAATACTAGCAGCGCCATTTACTATAAAAATGTTGCCTGAAATAATGGAAAAAAGTAAAATCGTTGGTACTGCTAACCCAACGAATCTCATGGATATGATTAATAATATCACACCAACCTGGATTTTCAATTATCAACTTATAGTTGCCATTTTTGAAATATTAATTGCTTGGTTTTTAATATATAGAATAATAAAAACACATAAATATTATTAATATGAAATTTAATAATCAGAAACCAATATATATACAAATAGCTGATACTATAGAAGAAAAGATTCTAAGAGGAGAGTGGGCTGTAAGTAGTAGAATCCCTTCAGTCAGAGAATATGGTACTCAATTAGGAGTAAATCCAAATACTATAATTAGAACTTATGAATATTTACAAAGAGAAGGTATGATTTACAATAAAAGAGGAATTGGTTATTTTGTCCTGGAAGGAGCACAAATAAAAGTAAGAGAAGAGATGCAAAATAAATTTTTTAATGAAGATTTAAAAGAACTCTTCTATAAGATGGATATGTTAGATATTACTATCACAGATATAGAGAAATATTATAAAATATTTAATCAAAAGAATAATGAATAATTCAGTTAATAATTTTTCTTTCAATAGATTAAGTAAATTATTGAAAAGAGATTTGATGAACTATAATAAAAAGGCTGCTATATTAAGTGGAATAGTCTTATTTATATATATAATATTTTCCATTCAAAGATTTAAAGGAACATATTTAGAATCTATATTACAAATAATGGATTTTCAATATTTTATAACATTCATCTGCCTTTTCATAGTAATTCTTCCATTAGTATTATATCTTAATTTTTCAGATAAAAGGTTAGGAGTATTAGACGCTATGTTACCTGCCTCAAATCTGGAAAAATTCCTTTCAAAATGGTTAGTCATGGTGATCATATATCCAATATTATTTATAATACTATCTTTCTTATTAGATTTTATTATTTCACTCATATCAGGAGATCGATCTTTATTATTTTTATTTATACATCCTACTTCAAAAGATGTAAGTGCTTTTTACTCTATGGTCGCATTTTCTAAAACTTTAATACCTTATATAATTATAAGTGTATTATACGTTCAGGCAATGTTTTTTCTTGGAGTCCATATTTTCAGAAAAAATAAAATATCCAAGAGTATTATTATAACTATTATCTGGTCAACGATAGTCGGAATTACCTTAATATATGTAAGTCGTGATGCTTTTGGAAATTCAATTAATATGAATGCTGAGTTAACTGGTAAAATGCAGTCTTTGGAGAATAATAGTATCGATATGTATTCAGATGAAATGTTAAAAACAATGTTTAATTTTTTTCATTCCATTATACCTAAATCATATATTGTATTAGTTAATATAGTTAATTCCGTGCAGTTTGTTTTAGCGTGGCTTATTACATTTTTTATTATGAAAATACACCAATATCGTTAATGAGATTTATTGAAAATCAAAGTGGCTATAATAATTTTGTAATGATATATGAATTATAAAGATAAAAATATAATATATAATACTCAAACCTTAGTGGTATTTAAATTATAATAAAAAATAACATCTATTGATTATACCTTTTTTGGCATAAAACTTGTCTTAAATAAGATGTAATCATAATAGATTAAAAATTCACATTTTTCTGAAATTAAAATTTAAGAGGTTAGTAAATAAAATAAACACTTTCAAAAATTCCTTAAGTATTCTCTTAAAGAATATAATTTCAAATTGAGTCGCCCGAGTTTTAAACTTGGGCGACTTTATTTTTATAAGTTTTTTATATAAAAAAGTAACGCATTATAATATTTATTAATATAAATAATTAAATTTGTTCGGCTGTATAATATATGGCTATATTAAACTAAGAATATCATAAATATTTATTACTATGACTAATGCTCAAATAATAGCACTATTAAAAAAAGAAATCAAGCCAGCTCTTGGCTGTACAGAACCTATTGCAGTAGCCTTATGTGTTTCCAGAGCTTCTGAAGAGTTAAAGAAAAATAATATAAATGTAGAAACAGTTCAAGTAGAATTAAGTGCTAATATTTTAAAAAATGGAATGGGGGTAGGAATACCTGGAACGAATATGGTAGGATTAGATATTGCTTCTGCTCTTGGTGCGACCTGTGGAAAGTCAAAATACAGACTTGAAGTATTAAAAGATCTAACTTCTAATGAACTTTTGCAAGCGAAAAAAATGGTAAAAGAGAATAAAATAACGGTAAAATTGTCTAATACCAATTTGAAATTATATGTAAAAGCGATAGTTAGAGGAAGAGAAAAAAATAGTGATAAATATCATGAGGCTATATCTATAGTTCAAGATAATCATGACTCTATTATTTATGTTTCATTAGATGATCAAGTAATAGTTGATAAAGCCTCAAAGGTGATGGATGAAATATCGATACAAGGAGATGCAGGTGTGGCTACCTCGTCTGCTAACGAACATTTAAATCTTGATATTAAAAGAATTTATGATTTCGCAGTAAGCGTAGAGTATAATGATATAGCATTTATTCTAGAATCAGGAGAGATGAATATGGCTTTATCTGATGATGGTATGAGTCATAATTATGGACTTAATATTGGAAGGACTATAGCTGCTTCTCAAAATGATTGTGTTTATGGCAAGGATACCTTTTTAAAATATGCTATGTCTAAAACTGCTGCAGCCTCTGATGCTCGCATGTCTGGATCTAGATTACCTGCTATGAGTAACTCAGGAAGTGGTAATCAAGGTATATGCGCGACAGTTCCGGTGATGGCTGTAGCAGAGAAAATGAAAGCTGATAAAGAAAAATTAGCGCGTGCACTAGTCTTAAGTAATCTTACAGCCATTTATATTAAAGGTTATTTAGGAAAATTGTCAGCATTATGTGGTTGTGTAGTAGCTTCGACAGGCTCGGCATGTGGATTAATATATCTAAGAGGTGGAGGATATGAAAATATGACTGCAGCTATAAAGAATATGATAGGCAATATATCAGGAATAGTATGTGATGGGGCTAAAGCAGGATGTGCGTTAAAAGTGGCAGCAGGAGTTTCAACAGCATTTCAATCTGCATGTCTGGCTATAGATAATATATGTATATCATCTAATGATGGTATTATTGATGAGGATGTTGATAAAACTATAAAGAATTTAGCATTAATAGGATCAAAAGGTATGGAAACTGTAGATAAAATGATTTTGAATATAATGATTAATAAATAGTACCTTTGTGGTTGAAAGAAATATTCTCACTAATTGTATAAATTAAATTTCATTAGATGTTAAAGAACATATTATTCGCTTTCTTAGGAAGTGGATTAGGAGGGGCGACAAGATACCTTTTCTTTATGATATTCAGAAATCAACCTTCAGAAGGTTTTCCTTATAAGACATTGATTGTTAATGTATTGGGTAGTTTTTTAATCGGCTTATTTTATGGCTTGGCCGAAGAAAATATTATTAAGAATAATAAGACTCTGATTTTTTTAGCTACAGGATTTTGTGGGGGATTTACTACATTTTCTACCTTTTCCAATGATGGTTTAATGTTTATAAATCAAGGTAATTATCTTATTTTTGGGATATACGTTATAGCCAATGTACTTTTATGCTTGATAGCTGTTTATTTAGGTTACATTATTTCGAGTTTAAGATAGAAAAAATAAAAAGGTGAAACGATAAGCCGAGTTCTGTATCAAAAAGAAATAAATCTTTTTAACTTCTGTCATTTATCTAAGCAGCCTACCCCCCGACATTGAGCGAGCAGCTCTTAATTGCCGGTATATTTGGCCTTGCAAGTTGTTGATCGTACCCCAAATTCATCACTGAATATGGCTGCAGTTTCTTAGGTCTGCATTTTCACCCTTACCACCGCAAGATAAAAATACTAACCACTTATCATGGCGACCTTTATCAGACGCATGGCGGTTATTTTCTGTTACGAAGTTCCAAAGTTTACACCCTGCTGTGATTTCCACAGAACAATGCTCTATCTTGCCCGGACTTTCCTCTATTAAAAATAATAGCGACAGAATATTCCACCTTTTTAATTATTGCAAAGATAATACAATTCTTCCTATATTATACATTTATTTGGCAAAAGTAAGCTCTGCCTGGAAAATATTTTTTCCTTCACATAGTCCTTGTGCGTAGAATTTTCTATAATGCTTAGTGTTCTCTTTATCAGTATTTTCGTTTGAATTAGTATGTTCATTATCAGAATGAGAAGGGTCAATCTCTGCAGTATAGATCTCTACTATATCTGATAGGTAAGTCTCGTGATTGAAGTTTATTTGAAATGAAGAAATAGTATAGTATGATGTTATTTCAGTATCTATATAATCTAAAATCCATTCAATATATTTAGCATTATTAGCATGGCGATTCATATCTAAATCAGAATATACTACTTTATGTTTACCTGATAAATTAATTTTAATATTTTTTGGAGCACGTATTTTTTTACATGCTATAGATATGGCATCTTTGTCGTTTTTTGAAGCTTCTGCATCAAGAGGAAGTACTGATTCTAAGTGTTTCATCTTTCTCTCTTTTAAGTCAATTATTACCCATGAAGAGGTACAACGAATCATCGACTCTCCAGTCTTTGGATTGTTTACTTGAAAATCACGAATCCAAAATGGCCCCTGAGGCCCTTTATGCCAGGTAGATAAATCTATTTCATCATATAAGCGAGGAGTATGGTCTATTTCTACTTTGAAACGAGATAATACCCATGCTGCATTTTGTTTAAAAAGAGCATCATACCCAAATCCAATAAGTTCAGCATGATCATTAGCTATATCTTGTGTGGCACACATGAAATTATAAGGTTTATAATACTTCTGAGAATCTGCTTGAAAAGCCTTAACTTTTTCGCGAAGAGTTAAACTATTTATAATTTGAGATTTACTTATATCAGACCTATAAGTTTCGCTCGTTGTATCTTGTTTCATAAAATCTTTTTAATGTGAAATAATTGCAAATTTAATAAAAATGTAGTTACTTTGTTACCCCGTATAGGTAATCATTTTAAACAAAATTTATGTCAGCAAAATATGTATTCGTTACGGGAGGTGTAGCATCTTCATTAGGAAAAGGCATCATCGCTTCTTCAGTCGCCAAATTAATTCAATCTAGAAATTTAAGAGTCACTATTCAAAAATTTGACCCTTATATTAACGTAGATCCAGGTACATTAAATCCATATGAACATGGAGAATGTTATGTAACTGAAGATGGTGCTGAGACCGATCTTGACTTAGGTCATTATGAAAGATTCTTAAATGTTTACACTTCTCAGGCGAACAATGTCACCACAGGAAGAATTTACAAAACTGTAATAGAAAGAGAAAGAGAAGGAGCTTATTTAGGTAAGACAGTACAAATTATTCCTCATATTACTGATGAGATAAAAAGAAGAATGCTTCTTCTTGGAAAATCAGGGAAATACGATGTAGTGATAACTGAGATTGGTGGAACAGTAGGAGATATAGAATCTTTACCATTTATCGAAGCTGTTAGACAGCTTAAGTTAGAATTACCAAAACAAGATTGTATAGAGGTCCATTTAACTTTAGTTCCTTATCTAAATGCAGCTAAGGAGTTAAAAACGAAACCTACCCAACATTCAGTAAAACAATTACAACAAGAAGGTATCCAACCAGATATCTTAGTATGTCGTACTGAACATCATCTTCCAAGTAGTCTTAAAAAGAAGATAGCTTTATTTTGTGGTTTAAGACCAGAGGCTGTCATTGAATCTTATGATGCTTCTAGTATTTATGAAGTACCAATAATGATGAAAGATGAAAAGCTTGATGAGATTATTTTAGAAAAATTTGGTATAACAAATACTCCTGAACCTAATTTGGAGAAATGGAATGGTTTTCTTGAAAAACTTCATAATCCAAAAAAAGAAGTGACTATAGCTTTAGTTGGAAAATATGTAGAATTACAAGATGCTTATAAATCAATATTAGAATCATTTATTCATGCAGGTGCAGAAAATAAATGTAAAGTTAATGTTAAAACTGTTCATAGTGAATATCTTGATGACTCTAATATTGAAGAATTATTATCAGATAAAGATGGTATATTAGTAGCTCCAGGGTTTGGAGAAAGAGGTCTTCTTGGGAAAGTTAAAGCTATAAAGTATGCTCGAGAGAATAATATCCCTTTCTTCGGTATATGTTTAGGTATGCAGATGGCTGTAATAGAATATGCTAGAGACGTCATGAAACTAGAAGATGTACATACTACTGAAGTTAAATCTAATTGTAAAAATCCTATAATTGATTTAATGGAAGAGCAGAAAACCACTACTATGAAAGGTGGAACTATGAGACTTGGTGCATATGATTGTGAATTAACAAAAGATTCTTTAGCATATAAAATATACGGGAAAGAATTGATAAGCGAAAGACATAGACATCGTTATGAATTAAATAATGATTATGTGGATATGTTAAATAAGGCAGGAATGAAAACTACTGGAAAAAATCCTGATACAGGACTAATCGAGATAGTAGAATTACCAAATCATCCTTTCTTTATAGCTGTTCAGTTCCATCCAGAATTAAAATCTACACCAGAGAATCCACAGCCGATTTTTGTATCTTTCGTAAAAGCAGCTATTGAATTTAAAGAAAAAAAATCTAAAAAATAAATCAATATTGAAGGAAGAATGTTTAAAAGAATCTCCATATTAATTACTTTATTATTATTATCGATATTAGCTGTAGCTCAAAATGTTACACATTATACATATAAGATAAATAAAGAATACCCACATAGTAGAGCTTCATATACAGAAGGTTTATTTTTTAATGATGGTAAACTATATGAGAGTATTGGACAATATGGAGAATCTGCATTCTTACAAGTAAATTTAGAAGATGGTAGCGCCATTAAAAGCACACCATTCGAATCTAAATATTTTATAGAAGGTTCATGTATACTCAATGGATATTTATATATACTAACATGGAAACATTATACATGTTTCGTATATAATCCTGAGACAATGGTAAAAATGGCCGATTTTAGAAATCCAAGAGAAGGTTGGGGAATGACTACAGATGGAAAATCATTAATTATTAGTGATGGTTCTTCTAATATATATTATCATGACCCTCTTACTTTTATGGAACAAAAAAAAATTAAGGTGAAATTGAATGGAAAGTCTGTTAATAATCTTAATGAGTTAGAGTATATAGATGGTAAAATATGGGCTAATATTTATTTAACAGATTTTATTGTTATTATTGATCCTGAAACTGGAAACGTAATCGGGAAGATAGATTGTACAGGAATATTATCATCTTCTTTGAGAAAAAGAGATACTGATGTTTTAAATGGTATAGCATATGACCCTTGTAAGAAAAAGATATACGTAACAGGGAAATATTGGCCTAAAATGTATCAGATTTCTATTGTTCCTGAAAAATAGAATTCTTTTAATAAATAGAATTATGTATATAATAGTAGATAGTGGTTCGACCAATACTGATTGGAGAATAGTATATAATGATGGAAGAATTATTAGTGCTACTTCAGAAGGCTTGAATCCACTTTTTTTGAATGAAACTACTATTGGTGATATTATTCAAACTTTTTTTAAAGAAGAGATAGCACTTAATCTTGAGAAAATTTCTAATATTTATTTCTATGGTGCTGGAATAGTTTCGGAAGAAGTGAAAAATAAAATATTCATTTGCTTTAGAAATGTTTTAATACATACTGAGCAAGGTGATGAATGTAAAATGCATATCTGGTCTGATTTACATGCTTCAGCTCTAGCCTTATTTGGTCACAATAAAGGAATAGCTTGTATTCTAGGAACAGGCTCAAACTCTGGAATATGGGATGGAAAGAATCTTGTTATACAAAGAAAAGCAGGAGGTTTTATTCTAGGAGATGAGGGTAGTGGTGCTTATATAGGCAAACTATTACTAGGAGATTATATCAAAAATTTAATGCCTGAAAATTTAAAAAATCAGCTTGAAAAGCAATATAATCTTGATTATGCATCGATAGTTAAAAATGTGTATAATACATCTCGACCTAGTAAGTTTCTCGGTAGCTTTTCCTACTTTTGTAAAGAAAATCTTGAAAATGACTATATAAAAAATCTTATTTTAAAGGCTTTTGATGCTTTTTTTGAAAGATTTCTAGAAGGGGTAAATACAAATTTAAAAGTAAGTTTCGTAGGTTCCATAGCCGAAAATTTTAAGGAAATACTTACATTGTCAGCCGAAAATCATGGTTTTCAAGTAGGAAAAATAGTGGACAGACCTATTGACCTTTTAATAAATTGTTTTAAAAACGACTAAGAATAGTAGATATGATATATAAAGATGAATATCCTTCAGCACTGCTTGAAGAAGCTGTTGATCAGCTGTCTTCTCTCCCTGGAATAGGAAGAAAAACAGCGCTAAGATTAGCTTTGCATATATTAAAACAGCCTCAAGAGAATGTAAACCATTTTGGCGAATCATTCATAAAAATGAGAAGAGATATTAAATACTGTAAAAGATGTAATATGGTGTCTGATACAGATGTATGTTCTATTTGTTCAGATTCTCATCGTGATAATTCTTTAATCTGCGTAGTAGAAAGCCTTCGTGATTTATTAAGTATTGAATCTACAGGAGAATACCGTGGCAAATATTTCGTGCTTGGAGGTATAATTTCACCTATGGATGGTATTGGTCCGGATGATTTACCTATTTCTCAGTTAGAGAAAATTATAGCTGAAGGTAATGTAAAAGAGGTGATTATGGCTATAGCTACATCGATTGAGGGCGAGACTACATCATTCTATTTATATAAAATACTATCTAAATATCAAATCAAACTTAGTACGATAGCTCGAGGAGTAGGATTTGGAGACGACCTTGAATATACCGATAGACTAACACTTGGAAAATCCATAGCCAATCGTCAACCAATACAGATATAAATCTTATATTATGAGGCACACATTTCCTTTTAGTATTTTTATAATCTCATTCTGCATTTATACGCTATTGACCTTTCTTATATCATGGCTGACGACTAGAAATATAGGAAAAAAGAGTTTTTTCTCAGGCAATCGTAAAACCCCTTGGCCAATAATAGCCTATGGGATGTTAGGAGCCTCAATCTCCGGAATTACATTTATATCAGTACCAGGCAATGTTCTAACGCAGAATTTTTACTATATGCCAATGGTTCTAGGATTTATACTTGGATATTATATAGTAGCTAAAGTATTAATCCCTGTTTTCTATAAAAAAAATGTAATATCAATATATTCATATCTAGGGCAACGCTTTGGACGCACATCTCAGACGACAGGGTCGATAGTATTTATGTTAGCTAATATTCTCTCCACTGGAGTACGGATCTTCATGCTCATACTAGTGCTATTTACATTCGTACCACGCACAGACCCACTTACCTTCGCATTAATAGCCTTTATCTTCGTCATCCTTTTATTTCTTTACACCTTTAAAGGAGGAGTGAAGACCATTATATGGACAGATGTAATGCAAACAACACTTTTGCTACTAGCCGCAGTACTAACCTTCGTCGTAGTATGGAAAAAATTAGATCTTGATTTTAATGATTTAAGGCAATATACAAGTATGTTCGAGTGGCAGTGGTCTAGTCCAATCAATGCAGTAAAGCAATTTGTAGCTGGTGTCTTTATAGTCATCGCAATGACAGGACTTGACCAGAGTATGATGCAGAAGAATTTAGCATGTAAAAATATACGGTCAGCACAGAAAAACCTTATGACTACTTCTATAATTATCTTAGTAGTAAATTACTTTTTCTTACTACTCGGAGCTGTACTAGCTATATTTGTTAAATCTCATGGAGGTATGGAAGTACTTGGCATACAATCCACAGACCAAATCTTTCCATTAGTAGCAAGTCAATATATGGGAGTAGGAGTAGGAGTTGTTTTTCTAATAGGCCTCGTGTCAGCTTCTTATCCAAGTACAGGTTGGGCTATTACATCTTTAACCACCTCTTTTTGTATGGATTTTCTCTCTTTTGATAAAAGAGTTGACTGGACAGAAAAAGATAAAAAAAGAAAAAGAATAAAAGTACATGGATTCTTCGCATTTTTACTTTTTCTTCTTGTTATGATCTTTTATTATATTAATAATGATGCAGTTATTAATACAATATATAAGATGGTATCATATACATATGGACCATTAATTGGGCTCTTTTCATTCGGCATATTTATGAAATGCAAGATACGCGACCGATATGTACCATATATCGCTATACTATCACCTGTGATATCTTTCTTTATAAATATTCTATCTAAAAAATATTTAAACTTCGATTTAGGCTTTTCTCTATTAGTATTAAACGGATTAATCGCATTTATTGGTTTATATCTTTTAAGAATTAAAAAAAAATATTAACTTCGCGTCGTATTAAAAAAA
>JBAYDV010000009.1:0-35314 GCA_041668045.1 Bacteroidales bacterium
TAAATAAAAAGTCATATGAAAGGGAGGCCAAAAAGATATAGAAGAATACAAATGAATCCTAAAATTTCAGGATTAAAGCCTTATGGACCACATATAAATAGGGATATGAATCCTATTATTCTTCATTATGAGGAATATGAAGCTTTCAGACTAAACGACTACGAAAATAAAAATCAGACTGAGGCTGCTGAATTAATGCAAATATCGAGACCTACATTTACAAGAATATACATGAGAGCTAGAAAAAAAGTAGCTGCTGCTCTAGTCGAGGGGAGAGAAATATTAATAGAAGGAGGAACAGTATATACTAGTGAAGAATGGTCAGTATGTAATGATTGTCATTCAGTATTTAACGTAGAAAGAAGCCTATCTCGTGATAATGCTACTCATATTAAATGTCCTTTATGTGGCAGTATGAATATCACAAGTCAAGATGCATATTAATAAAAATAATTTAAATAAATAAATAATGAAAGTAGCCATATCAAGTACTGGAAATTCAGTCGAAAGTAAAGTAGATCCAAGATTCGGACGTTGTCCTTTCTTTTGTATTTATGACGTAGATACAGATAGTTATACATTTGAAGCTAATAATTCTATGAATTCGGAGCACGGTGCAGGTCCAGCAGCAGTACAATTCGTAACTAGTTTTAACGTTGGAAAAATCGTTTCAGGAGATTTCGGTTTTAAAATAAAACCTATCCTAGAAAACTTAGGTATTCAAATGATAGTAATAAAAGATAATAAAACTATAAGTGATATTATAACATTATTAAAAAATAATAAATAACACATACTTTTTAATTAAATTTTTTAAAAAAATATTATGAAAATAGCAGTTCCAGTAACATCAGGTGTAGTATCATCACACTTTGGTCATTGCGAAATTTTTTATTTCGCTACAATAGAAAATAATAAAATAGTAAAAGAAGAAAGTATAACTCCTCCAGAACATGAACCAGGTTTATATCCACAATGGGTCAAAAGCCAGGGAGCAGAGTTAGTTATCGCAGGAGGAATGGGTCAAAAAGCTAGAGATTTATTTGATCAGAATCAAGTTAATCAAATAGTAGGAGCTCCTGGCATAGCTCCTAAACAAGCTGTTGAAGAATATCTTGCCGGTAACCTTCAAGCAGGTTCTAATTCTTGCGATCATTAATATATGAAAACCATAGCAGTAGCAAGTGGTAAAGGAGGGACAGGAAAAACCTTTATTTCTACTAATCTATATCGGTTAATGCTAGATAAAAATATTAATGTAGCATTAGCTGATGTTGATGTAGAAGAACCTAATTCATTATTATTTTTTAAAGAAGCTAAAGAAGAGAAGAATAAAATAGTAGATGAATTTAGGCCTGATATTCAGACTGATAAATGCACGTTCTGTGGTAAATGTGCAGAATGGTGTAATTATAATGCGATTATGGTTATTCCAGGCATGAAGAAAATCACTTTAATCGATGATTTATGTCATGGATGTCACGCATGTGAATTCGCATGCAAATACGGAGCAATACTTCCTTCGAAGACTGATATAGGGAAAATCACATCTTTTCGAAATAATGGTAAAATAAATCTCTTCGAGGGTAAAATGATAATTAGTAAAAGTTCTGCTACTCCTGTTATAAAAGAGACTATCAGTATAGCTAAAAATCATGATGATTATGAATATCTGATATTAGATTCGCCTCCTGGCACTTCTTGTCCTTTTATTCAAACATCAGTTAGAGCTGATTACGTAATTTTAGTAGCTGAACCTACTCCTTTTGGTATTAGTGACCTTCGTCAATCTATAGACACCCTAAAAGATTTAAAAATCGCATATGGTGTAGTTATAAACAAATGTGACATAGGTGATAATAAACTAAAAGAATATTTAGCTGAAGAAAATGTAGAAATTATCTCAGAAATACCTTTTTCTAAAAACATAGCACATGATTATTCAGTTGGAAATATAGCTTCTAATACTGATACTGTTAGAGAATATTTTACAAATATTATTAATAAACTTAAAACATTATGAAAGTAGCAGTAGTAAGTGGAAAAGGTGGCACAGGTAAATCGACAGTTACAGCTTCTTTCATAGCACTAGCTGATAAAAAAGGCTATGATGTGACCGCTATAGACTGTGATACAGATGCATCTAATCTTTTTCTTGTATACAATCCTAAAATTGATTTTGAAAAACATTTTTTGACCGGTGTTCATGCCGTAATAGACCAAGATAAATGTTCTAGATGTGGAATCTGTTATAATAATTGTGCATTTGATGCTATAAGCAGAACTGATGATGGTTTTTATATAGATCCAGTATCCTGTGATGGATGTAAACTATGTGCTAGATTATGTCCTAATGGAGCGATTTCTCTTATTAAATCTGATAGCAGTATGATTTATGGCGGTAAATTCCAACACGGATATATGCTTTATGGCCGTATGTCTCCAGGAGAAGAAAATTCTGGAAAAATGGTAAGTGCTATTCGTGAAATTTCCAGGGAGAAAATTTATGATACGAATTCAGATAGTAGTGCTAAGGCTACTGAAAATAAAGATAGTATCGAGATTCTAGATGGCCCTCCTGGCATAGGATGTCCTGTTATTTCTACTTTAACAGGTATTGATAAAATAGTAGTAGTAACAGAGCCTACTCTTTCTGGATTATCAGATATGAAAAGAGTTATTGAATTAGCTAATGCATTTTCATGTGAAATATTTGTTATTATAAACAAATATGATTTGAATACTAAAGTAGCCGATGACATAGAACTTTGGTGTAAAACAAAAGGTATTCCAGTTATTACTAAAATACCTTTTGATAGACAAATGATTAATGCGATTATTAATAATCAGTGCATTAATGACTATGACCCAAAATCTATATGTTCTATTAAACTATCAGAAGCATTCGATAAAATTATATAGATCTTTTATAATTTATATTATATGGGCTGTCTCTTTATTTATGTCGTTTGACTAATTCATCTTCGATATCTTTGAGAGAACAGCCCATTTGTTCTGATAAGACCATTAAATGATATATCAAGTCAGAAGCTTCAGCTACATAATTTTCTTTATTTTGATCTACTGCCTCTATTATAGTCTCAGTAGCTTCTTCTCCTACTTTCTGAGCTATTTTATTTACTCCTTTCTTAAATAAATAAGTAGTATAAGATCCTGCTGGCATTTCGGCATGACGTCCTTTAACAACTTTTTCTAATCTTCTGATAAAACCTTCATTTTCAGGAGTATCAAAACAAGCTGTAGTACCACGATGACATGTTGGACCGACAGGATTAACTTTAATCAAAAGGGTATCAGAATCACAATCTCCATACATATCTACTACATTTAGGAAATTACCACTCGTCTCACCTTTTGTCCATAGAGTTTGACGTGTTCTACTAAAAAAAGTAACTTTTTTAATCTCTTGTGTCTTTTCATAGGCCTCTTTATTCATATATCCTAACATTAATACTTTTAATGTTACGGCATCTTGAACTATTACTGGAAGTAAGCCGTCACCAGTTTTCTCTAATTTAAAATCTTCGAATTTCATTTTATCTTTTATTTTCTATTTATATTCTAACTTCTATTCCTTTGTCACATAAGCCTGCTTTAAGAGTAGGTATAGGAATCTCTCCGTAATGGAAAATAGAGGCAGCAAGAGCCGCATCAGCTTTTCCTTTCGTTAATACATCAGCTATATCATCTATACTTCCAGCTCCACCAGAAGCGATAATAGGAACGGATAATTTTTCTGAAAGTGCAGCATATACATCACAAGGATAACCATTTTTAGTTCCATCATGATCCATAGATGTAAATAATATCTCCCCTGCTCCTCTCTCTTGTCCTTCATATGCCCAGGAAAACAATTCTCTATCAGTCATATTACGTCCACCATGAGTAGTAGAAAACCAATTACCTTCTAGATTCATCTTAGCATCAATGGCTAAAACCACGAATTGATTTCCATATTTAGCAGAAATCTCATCAATTAAATGAGGACGTGCTATAGCTGCTGAATTAATAGATATCTTATCAGCTCCAGCATCTAAAAGTCTTGAAGCATCATCGATAGATGAAATTCCACCTCCTACTGTAAAAGGTATATTAATCTCACTTGCTATTCTCTCTACTAATTTGGAAAAAGTTTTTCTTCCTTCCTGTGTAGCACTAATATCTAGGTAAACTAATTCATCAGCTCCTTCTCTTGCATATTTTGCTCCTAGAGCGACTGCATCACCAACATCCTTTATATCTAGAAAATTAATACCTTTCACAGTACGTCCTTCTCTAACATCAAGACATGGAATTATTCGTTTAGCGACCATTTTTCTATCATTTTAAGAGTTATAAAACCTTCATAATATGCTTTTCCAACTATTACTCTCCTAAGTCCTAAGGCGTCAAGTTTTTCAATATCTTTCATACCTGAAATACCTCCACTTACAGTAAATAATATATCTGGAAAAGTTTTTTTCAAATTTACATATAAACTTTCATCCACTCCCTTTAACATTCCATCTTTAGAAATATCCGTACAAATCACTTTTTTTAAATCGGGTGTGAACTTTTGAATAAGCTCATCTATCTTAACGCTTGAATCTTCCAACCACCCATGAGTAGCTATCAGACCATTCTTAGCATCAGCACCTAAAACGATAAAATCAGATCCAAACTCATCCAACCATTTAATAAATGAAGAAGGATTACTGACAGCCACACTACCACAAATAGCATTAGTAGCCCCAGCATCGCGCACTGACTTTAGAGCTTCTTCATTTTTTATTCCTCCACCAAACTCTACATTTAAACCTGTTTTTGATGCTATACTTTCCAGAACTTTCTGATTCATAGGAAAAGAATTCTTCGCTCCATCTAAATCTACTAAATGTAAATCTTTCACTCCAGCATCTTCAAATTTCTTGGCAGTATCTAATGGATCAGCTCCATATACTTTAACAGAATCATAGGCTCCTTGAGTTAATCTTACACAATGTCCTCCTATTAAATCTATCGCTGGTACTATTTCGATATGATTATTTTTCATAATTATAATTCAATAAAATTTTTTAATACTCTAGCCCCGATATCACTACTTTTCTCTGGATGAAACTGTGTTCCATAAAAATTATCTTTATTCAAAGCTGCAGAAAAATCGACACCATACTCAGTTCTAGCGATAGTTTCATTACACAAATCAGCTGCATAAGAATGAATAAAATACACATAACTTTTTTCAGACACCCCAGAAAATAAAGGAGTACTTAAATCTAGAATTCTATTCCATCCCATATGTGGCACCTTTAAATGTACATTATTTTTCAGGGCAATGTCAGGATTCGTGTCAGCATCATCAAAATGAAACTTTCTTACACTCGTATCAAATATTCCCATACATTTCACATCACCCTCTTCACTATACTTACACATCAATTGCAAACCTACACAAATACCCAATACAGGCTGTTTCAGTTTTTTTATGACCTCGACAAGTCCTGTCTTTTCTAGATTACGCATAGCAGAAGATGCTTCTCCCACACCAGGCAGAATTACTTTATCTGCTGCTTTAATTTTCTCAGGATCTGCAGTTAATTCATACTCTGCACCTAAACGACTAAGTGCATTTTCTACGGACCGTAAATTTCCAGTTTGGTAATCAATTATTGCTATCATAATACAAATTTAAAATATTACTACTAAAGTACACCTTTACTACTAGGTAATTTTCCAGAAAAAATGTCCCTTTTAACAGCTTGTCTAAGAGTCCTGGCAAAAGCTTTAAATACTCCTTCTATCAAATGATGATTATTGACACCTTTAGCTTTTATATGAAGATTACACTTCATCGCACTACAGAGTGACTGGAAAAAATGTTCAAACATCTCAGTTGGAAAATCTCCAACATATTCTCTAGTAAAATTCACATCCCAGGCGAAATCAATGCGGCCACCAAGGTCCATCAGCACCATAGCATCGCACTCATCCATAGGCAATGCGAAACCATACCTTTCTATTCCTTTTTTATCACCTAAAGCCTTTATTATAGCTTCTCCCAGGGCAATGCCCACATCTTCTATCGTATGATGTTCATCGACCTGCAGATCACCTTCAGCCAGTATCGATAGAGATATGCCACTATGATTTGGTATTTGCTCTAGCATGTGGTCGAAGAAATCTAAACCTGTAGAAATTAAAGAAGCACCATTGCCATCTAAATCTACGGAAATAGATATCTTGGTCTCTTTGGTCATTCTCTCGACCTGCGCGACACGCGCAGAAGGAAGAGGTATATTTGCTATTGCATTGCTCATATTGCCTGAGGTGTTCTGCTGCTGCGTAGCACTCTGTTTCTGTATTGCCTTAGATGATTCTTTTACTATTTCTAGCATTTTTCTATTTTGCATAGGTGTTCCTATCGTTATCCTAAGGCAGTTTGCACATCCCCAAGCAGATGTTTTGTCGCGTACTATCACACCTTTTTGTATGAATTTCTCATAAAGTTCTTTAGCATTTTCGACTCTTACGAGAAGAAAGTTGGCGCTTGAAGGGTAGATTTTTTCTACGACGGAGCATTTTAATAATGCATTTTTTACGATTTCTCTTTCAGATAAAATTTGGGATAATTCTTTATCTACTCCCTTTTTTAATTTCTCTAGAGCTATTCTTTGAGTCAGGACATTTATATTATATGGATATTTAACTTTAGAGAAAAGGCCCATTATTTCTTCTGAAGCATATGCTAGACCTAATCTAATTCCTGCCATACCCCATGCTTTAGAGAAAGTCTGAAGTATTATTAAATTAGGAAATTCATCTATTCGAGAAAGCATACTCGCACCTTCCTCAGCGAAATCAATATATGCCTCATCTAGAACTACTATGCCTGGCGTATTCTTTATTATATATTCAAGATCTTCGTGACTATAAAGATTACCAGTAGGATTATTCGGATTACATATAAAAAGAAGTTTGGTGTTTTGGTCACATGCAGATATTAATTTTTCTGCTGGTAGAGAAAAATCTTCATTTAGTTTAACAGTACGGACTTCGATATCGTTAATATCTGCGCATACCTCATACATCCCATACGAAGGGTCTATTGCCACGATATTATCTTGTCCAGGGTTACAGAAAACCCGAAAACACAGATCAATAGCCTCATCGCTACCATTGCCTAAGAATATCTGACTTGTCGGTATGTCTTTTATTTTTGAGATTTCTGTTTTTAAATCACGCTGACGAGGATCAGGATATCTATTAAATCCATCATCATATGGACTTTCATTAGCATCCAGGAACATTCCTAAATTCCCAGTATATTCATCTCTAGCGGTTGAATATGGAGATAGGGTATAAATGTTTTTTCTTACTAGATCTTTAAGTGATTTCATATATTTATTTGTTTAGTCTAATCTTAACTGCGTTAGCGTGAGCATCGAGACCTTCATTTTCAGCCATTTCTATTATGCAGTCGCTTAAATTTTCGAGTCCTTTTTTAGAGAGTTCTTGATATGTTATTTTTCTAATAAAGCTATCAGTATTTACACCACTATAGGATTTACCCCAACCAGAAGTTGGTAGTGTATGATTAGTTCCTGTAGCATAATCTCCTCCACTTTCAGGAGAATAGTTTCCTAAGAAGATACTTCCTGCTGATGTTATTCTATCTGCTATATTCCATGGGTTCTTCATAGATATTATTAAATGTTCAGGAGCATAGGTATTAGCGAATCCTATCATATTTTCAGTATCATTGAAATATATTATTCGGCTTATTTCTAATGATTTCCTGGCTATCTCATTCCTGGAAAGAACCTTCTGCTGCTTTTCTATTTCTTCTTCTACTTTTCCGGCTAATGACTTTTGATTAGTTATAAATAAAGCTTGTGAATCTGGGCCATGTTCTAACTGTGAAAGTATATCTGCTGCTACGAAGCTCGGATCCGCTGAATCATCTGCTAAGATCATAACCTCTGACGGGCCAGCAGGCATATCTATTTCCGTTTGATTAAGACTAACCATTTGTTTGGCTTTCATAACAAATCTATTACCTGGTCCGAATATTTTATCGACCTTTTTAATAGATTCTGTTCCATAAGCCATTGCTGCTATAGCTTGAGCACCTCCTGCCTTATAAATAACATTTACTCCACATAACTTAGCCGTATAAAGCACTGCTGGATTAATCTTGCCATTTTGATCAGTAGGTGTACATAATTGAATATTAGGACAGCCTACTATTTTCGCAGGAACAGCCAACATTATTACAGTCGAAAATAATGGGGCACTTCCACCAGGAATATATAATCCTATATTTTGAATTGGAATAGATTTTTGAACGCAACGCACACCAGGCATTGTTTCCATATCTATATCTGTTCTTAGCTGTGCTTCGTGAAATTTCTTAACGTTAGCGACTGATATCTTAATAGCTTTTTTTAATGAATTTGGCACTAATTTATCTGCTTCTGATATCTCATTCTCACTTACTTGTAAACAAGATAATTTAACTTTATCTATTTCTTGTGATAATTCAAATAATGCTTTATCTCCTTCTTTTTTTACTCTATCTATAATATTTTCGACTATTGAATTAATCTGAGAATCATCTTTTTTTCCTCTTTCAGCTAACTTATCCCATTTTTCTACTGAAGGGTTTTCATAAAATTCCATATCACTTATATTATTACATTATTATTTTTTCACAATCAGTAACTAAAATACCTTCTGCTCCAATAGCTTTTAATTTATCTATTTTATCCCACATCTCGGTTTCATCTACTACAGAGTGTAACGAACACCATCCCTCCATCGCTAATGGAAGTATAGTAGGACTTCTTAATGCTGGTAATATCTTAATAGCTTTTTCTATTGATGCCTCTGGTATATTCATCAACATATATTTAGCTCTACGTGCTCTTATTACAGCATCAAATCTAAACATTAACTGCTCAAGAACTTTTTTCTTTTCCTCTGTTAAATTTTTATTTGCTACCAACACAGCCTCTGACTGTATTACTTGTTCTACTTCTACTAATCCGTTTGATACTAATGTTCCACCAGAAGATACTATATCGAAGATAGCATCAGACAAACCTACAGTAGGTGCTATTTCTACTGAACCTGTTATAACATGAATCTCCGCATTAATACCTTTTTCTTTAAAAAAACTTTTTAGAATATTCGGATAAGAAGTAGCTATTTTCTTTCCATTGAAATAATTTAGACCTGTGTATTTATCATTTTTAGGAATAGCCAAAGATATCCTGCATTTACCAAAATTAAGTTTCTTTGATATCTCTAAATCGTAAGCTCTTTCAGCTACCTCATTAAATCCAACTATTCCCAAATCTGCTACTCCCATTGATACTGTTTGAGGGATATCATCATCTCTCATATATAATACTTCAAGAGGAAAATTAGAAGCTTGAGTTAAAAACTTCCTCTTATTTTCATTAATACCGACACCTGCTGCATTTAATAATTCCAGGCTTTTCTCATTTAGACGACCTTTTGATTGAACTGCTATTCTTATCATAATATTTAAATTAATTTTTTCTTTATATTGTTAATATTTAACTTTAAGGTAATGGTTATACATAAAAAAGGCTCACCGTATCAGGGTAAGCCTTTATATTTTAATATTATTATTTTCTAATTATATATACAAAACTTTTCCCTTACTACCTTTAGTATGGTGATGATGATGATGGAAAAGATGTATATTATTAATTATACTCATATTTTTATTTTCTATTATTCTTATATTTTATTCGACAAAGTTAAATACAATTTTAATTTTTCCAAAAAAAATTAATACAATGCTTTAGTTGATTTTAAATAATCCTTAATTTCCTCATAGGATTCTCCTCTAATCATAGAGCTAAATTGATGTATTCTTTTCATCGTCTTGATATAAGATTCTGCATCTCCTATAGTAGACATTTTATGAAGAGCTACTAAGTAATCATCTTTATATATACTAGGAATAATGATTTTAGCCTCTCCTGCTCTTACGAATTCTGCATTCATCATTAATCTAGCTATACGTCCATTTCCAGAGAAGAAAGGACGGATTTCTGTCAACATAAATCCTAAGAAAATAGCTTTAGCGAAAGTATTTTGTAATGTATTATAATAATCGAAACCTTTAATAAGTGTTCCTTTTACTTTATTAAAATCTACATCATAATGAGTGTTCCCGAAAATATTATCATATCTGAATTCGCCAGGCATCTCATCTTTCCTTGCAGCTAATACTACGCGATGTCTATATTGAAGTATTTCGATCATCTCATCAGAAGACTTCGGCACAATAGTCATCTCTTGCTTATTTGAGGCAAATGAGAATATTCCCAAAAGACTATTAGAAGCTTCTTTCTTATCTGAAACAGGGGACTTGGTATCAATAATTTTTTTGGCCTCATCAATATCAAATTCAGCTCCATCTAAAAACGAAGAAAAATAGCTCTCGAAGAATGAGAAACTTCTAAATGATTCATAAGTAGTATTCTGTTCTGGAAGAGCTTTAAAATTATCTTTAAGAAGTGTTGTATATAATTTATTAAAAATCTCGATTTTAGAAGGATCATATGGGAAACCGAAAGTTCTAGCCATAGCTAAAGGAGAAGATAAAACATCAGAAGGTTTTGAAATTAACAAAGATCCGACTAATCTAGTAAGTTTATCATACTCATCTTTCATATTTAATTTAACAGAAAGTTTTTTAGCCTTATCTAGCAAAAGATTTATAGCACTCTCTCCATTCAAGCATATGAATTGTTCTATCTTAGCCACTACTACATCTCTAGCTAAAATTTTTGATTCAGTTCCTGTTTTTCTAGAAATTTGCATATTCTCAAGAAACGCTCTCTCTCTTTGAGATGCATATAAGCCTTCAATAAAAGGTATATCATCATCCAAAGCACTAGGACCTTCCATCAGATGAACTTTTATTCCTGGCAATAAAATATTTTTGGTATAAGAATATGTTAGAAAAATATGTCCATCATCAGTAGGAGAAAATTCGAAGGCTGTTCTATGGCTTAATATAGCCTTAGGAAATAATCGTCCTAAAATCATATATAAATTTCTCTTTATTATATTGACTGGATTATCTTCAAAATTAGATGTATAGATTTTTGGAGCTATTTTTCTAATTAAGCCTTGTTTATGTAACTTTACTAACTGCCTGGACTCAGCTGCATCCGAAGTTGCGAACACAATTTCTTGTAAGTGATTAGATTTATTTTGTTCCATAATATATTATTAAAAATAGGGGTTGTTTTAAACAAATATAATGAAATTTTTCAATTATAAAAAGTTTTATAGGTCAATTTTGTAGATTAATCTTCATCATCCACCCAAAGTTCAAAACATAGAGGAGTATAAGGAGGAATACCTGAATTACTACTCAAATTTCCACTATCTCCATAAGCTAAATCTGAATGAAAAAATGTTACTGCGTGATCTCCCCAATCCATTTTGTTTAATGCCTTTATAAAACCTTCAACATAAGAAGATCCATAAGAGACCATAGTATCATAATCACTATAATATGTTATAGATAAAGTCGAATAAGTATCACTATCACTGTAGAATCCATATTTCAATGCGGTATCTGCTACATTAGTATCAAAAACCTGACCATTCAAATATCTGCCTACATAATTTACTTTCATATATTCGCCATCAGTAATAGTATCACTATCTTCGTGTTCTCCTTCCTCTATCATTTTAAAATAAAAACCATCTTCAAGAGAATCAACACTATTATGATAAGTATCAGAATAAGTTTGAAGTAAATTATCCTCATAAGCATCAATATCTTTTATAATTCCGTCTATTTTAACTGTATATTTTTTAATAGATGACGTAGCATAAGTAGTATAGGAATAATCCGTCAATAGCCATGGAGCTATTATAGCAGTCGCTTGACCTCCATCATTCATAGTTTCAACTAAATTATCTACACCTGGATATACATCACCAGAGGCTACATGCCAAATTAGAGGTCCATAGTATTTATTCGTAGCATAAGTACCTAATTGCTTAGCAAGATCCTCTGAAGTATAACTTGAAATATCACCATAAAGATTAGTAATTAAATATTCAACTTGAATATAATCGTCTTCTACTACTCGATCTCCATTTCCCGGAGTATTATCAACTATATAAATACCAGAAGAATCAGCCTCTACATTTGGATAATTTAATTCCATATAGGCGGTCATGATATTATTTTGTATTTCTTTATCACTTGGATCAACTTCATCAACACAAGCAGATAAAAACACAATCGATACAGCTAATACTGTAAATATTTTGAACATTCTTTTCATATATTTTAATTTTTCTTTAAATCTGTAATCCACACTTCAAATATCAAAGAAGATAAAGCAGGGACATTATATAAATCATTATTTTTAAACCCATCATCTGAAGAGAATAATATATAACTATGCTCTTCATTTTTCATGCCAACCAAACCTTTATTTAATCCACTTATAAATTGATTTGAAAACTTCACATCAACTACAGTTGAATCTTGGTCTGTTAATTCGAAATCTAAATCCTCAAAAGTATAAGGATTATTAGTAGCAAATACAGTAGAAGGTCCATTACTGAAAATATATCCTACATAATAGAATTTCACACTATCTCCTACTTCTAAAAAATCACTACCAATTCCTTCATTAAGAATTATTCTCGCCGCACCATCATTTATTATAACGGTACTATCAGCAAAAGTAGTACTTAAATAACTATCAATACTACTTTCTTGATTTATTACATCAGTTTTATCATCTTCGTTTGTACATGAGAATGTAAAAAACAAAAATGACAAAATTAATATTTCACTTATTAACTTTTTCATTTTAGCAAATGTTATGCCGTTAGTCTTGTTTCTCTTTTAAAAATTCTTTTAGGGATTTTTCAAAATATTTAGGGACTTGCTCTATTTTCATATCAAGTCTTCCACCTGCAGCTTTTGCATGGCCACCACCATTAAAATATTTTTTTGACAAATCATTAACAGAAATGCCACTCTTACATCTCAACGATACTCTTACATAATCATCAGACTCAGTAAAAAATGCTGAAATTCTGACTTTTTCTAATGTTAAAGGCAAATTTACAAAACCCTCAGCATCTCCTGGCATAAATCCGAATTTTTCTTTAATTTCTTTAGTCAAAATCATATAAGCTGCTTGCTCTTCTTCCATTATTACTAATTGAGCTGATAACATCTCTCCCATCAACTTAAGCTTTCGTATAGGATTACTTTTAAAAAGAGTTTCATTTAATCTCATCAGATCTACACCTCTTTTCGTTAATAGTGATGCCATATTATACGTTAACTCTGTAGTTGAATTAGAAAAATTATTAGTATCTGTTAATAAACCTACAGCTAAAGCTAAAGCCCCTTTTATATTGATATTCATAACATCGGAATTAACTTTTTCCGTGTCCATTAATAAATAGAATAAAAGCTCGCAAGCAGAAGAGGCCTTTATATTAGAAATAACTAAATCAAATTCATTTTCACTTGGATATAAATGATGATCAATAATTATTTTAGAACAATCTAAATTTAATAATAAATCTGACATAGCACCTGTTCGTGAAAGGCTATAGCAGTCAAGACAAAATAGTAAATCAGTTTTATTTATTATCTCTTTGGATTTATCAATATCTTTTTCATATATAATAATACCCTCCTTAATATCTAAAAAAGAAACATTTTGTGGAAATGTAGAAGGCAAAATAATATTAACATCTATATTTAAATCTCTTAAATAATAGTATAGTCCTACTACTGACCCCACTGCATCTCCATCTGGATTAAAATGTGAGACTATTAATACATGCTTTTTATTCGAGATCAAAGATTCGAATTTCTTAATTTTTGTTATATCTTTTATTAATTTCATAATTTCTAAGTGCAAATTTAAAAATATATTGCAAGTACTGAATATTATTTTTACTTTTGTACTACAAAATGTGTAACAATATTATATAATAAATATTTATGAAAAAATTTTTGACTTATTTTCTACTTCCAATTATCATTATATTCTTGGGATATATGATTGTTAAAAGTATTGAAGCTCCAGTTCAATTTAAAAAAGCAACTGAAGCTAGAGAAGTAATAGCTATAAATCGTTTGAAAGATATTCGAACTCTTGAGGTCGCCTACAAACAAACTTATGGTAAATACACTAATAATTCAGATACTTTAGCTGATTTTTACAAAAATGGCAAAATTACCATTATCAAACAAATTGGTTCTATGGATGATTCTTTAGCTGTTGCACAGAAAAGAGTTAAACGTGAAGAAATTTTAATTAATGTTAAAGATACTCTATGTAAAGAACATGCAGACTTCAACATTGATTCTTTAAGATTTATTCCTTTTTCTCATAAAGATACTGTTATTATGAAAGCCATAATCAAAAAAGTATCTGGCGTTGACGTTCCTCTTTTCGAGGCTTCTATGCCATATCATTCTTTATTAAAAGGATTGGATAAACAATTAATTATAAATCTTTGCGCTGCTAAAGAAGATATTAATAAATATCCAGGTATAAAAGTTGGTAGTATTTCAAATCCTAATAATAACGCAGGAAACTGGGAGTAACACTATAAAATATGGCTCTATTATCCGAAAAAAAAATAGGGAAACAGACGAGTCGTTTGAGATTAACCATTCATTGTCATACTTTGAATGGGTTTTCTTTTGATATAGCTGACAGAGCAGATAATATTCTATATATTTCAGAAAAAGATCTTTCTTCTTCTGAAATATTTAGTCATACTTTAGTTAAAAATAAAGACTACTTTCAAGTAAAAGTATTAATAAATACAGAAAAATATACTCTAGTACCTAATAACGTAGGGAAAACTGGTCTAAATGAAGAATTTGACATAGATGGTAATTACGCATTATCTGAGTTATTTGATATAAATTCAAATGAAATGGTAATTGCTTCTAAACTTAATTTCTATCCAGCCACTTTTTTCTTCGCAATAGATCGTAAATTTTATAAGAATCTATCATATTCTTTTACGAATACTGTTATATTACCTTTATCGCAAACTTTACTTGAGACAGGTTTAGAAATTAATCAAAATAATAAAATTCTTCTTCACATTACTGATGATAAAATACATGTTGTAGCCATTGAAAGAAGTAAATTATTATTAATAAATTCATATCCAGCTACTGATATTAATACGATTACATATTTTGTATTTTTGGTAACTAAGGAAGTTATGTTTAATCCTTTATTTACATTCATTTATCTTAGTAGTGATATTGATAATCCTATTGCAATAGTGGATAGACTTAAAGAATATTATAAATCAGTTCAACAAATTTCACACTAATATTTAATATTATGAGAATTATAGGAGGAGAACTAAGAGGTAAGCAAATATTTCCACCAAGTGGTTTTAATGCTAGACCTACTACTGATTTTGCTAAAGAGGGCTTGTTTAATACACTTTCTAATCAATGTGATTTCGAAAATTTGCGTGTATTAGATCTTTTCTCTGGCACTGGGAGTATATCATATGAATTCGCTTCAAGAGGGTGTACAGACATCTATTCTATAGAAATGAGTCCTTTACACTTTAATTTCATACGAAAGACTATTAAAGAATTGAATTTTAATAAAAGCATACGTCCTTTACATCAAAATGTCTTCGATTTTTTAAATATCTGTAAGATTGATTTTGACTGTATATTCGCAGATCCTCCATATTCTATTAAGGGCTTAGATACTCTACCTGATAGAATTTTCAATAATCAGAAAAATAATAATTTGACTTGCCTTTTAAAAAAAGGAGGAATCTTCATATTAGAGCATCCAGACTCATATTCTTTTATAGATAACCCTCATTTTATTAAAGAAAAGAAGTACGGCAATGTACATTTTTCATTTTTTGCTTAAAAATGCAAAAAAAATTTGGAGTTATGCAAATATTACTTATATTTGCAATCCCAAAAGGGAAACAAGGTGCAATAGTTCAGTTTGGTTAGAATACATGCCTGTCACGCATGGGGTCACGAGTTCGAGCCTCGTTTGCACCGCCAAACAAAAAGATAGTTCAAAAAAATAGATTCTATTAATATTAGAATAATATGGTGCAATAGTTCAGTTGGTTAGAATACATGCCTGTCACGCATGGGGTCACGAGTTCGAACCTCGTTTGCACCGCCAGAAAAAAGAAATTGAGAAATCAGTTTCTTTTTTTTATTATCTTTACGTACAAACTTAAAAGATTGTACTATATTGAATGAATAATATCCCTCAAATAAATTTTAATAAAAAACAAAACATTGGTTTTGAACTTATTAGTTTAGAGAAACTTATTATTAAGCTAAATAAACCAATCAATCATAATCCATTTCTTCCTCATAGGCTAAATTTTTTCGCTATACTTATCATTTCTGATGGAGAGGTGAATCATAGCGTCGATTTAAAGAACTATCATCTGCGTGCAGGAGATGTAATGGTAATATCCAAAGGGCAAATACATGCATTTGATCAGAATTCTCAATATAAAGGTTATTTAGTGCTTTTTACAGAAGCCTTTATGCAAAAATATATAGCTCAATCTACTATTATTAAAGTTACTCATTTATATAATTATTTTATTGGTCAAGAAATAATCTCCAACCCTGATAATAATCAAATGATGATTGAGACTATTAAAAATGAATTAAATATACCTTCTCCATCATTGCCAAATATTATAGGTGCTCTCTTAAGTATTTATTTACTTAGATTAAATGATAATAATATTAATTCTACTATGCAGATAGATAATAGAAGCTTAAAATTATTTGATGCTTTTAAAACATTAGTAGAAGAAAGATTTACTAAAACACGTAATGCTAAAGTATTTGCGTCTATAATGTCTATTTCTTACAAACACCTTAACGAAGTGTGCAAAATAATAGTCAATATGACAGCTAAAGCATTTATTGATAATTATGTTACCTTAGAAGCTAAACGAAAATTAATTACCACTTCTCTTTCGGTAAAAGAAATATCTTTTTCTTTAGGTTTTGATGAACCTACTAATTTTCTAAAATATTTTAAAAGACAAACAAATTTATCGCCTGCAGAATTTAGAAAAAAATTATTATAAGTTAGATATTTACCATCCATTTTCTTATATTAACCTTTACTTAAATGTATTAAGTAAGTATTTTTGTATATATTATAAAAATAAAAAAATATGAAAAAAAACATTTTATTATTTTTTCTACTATCTATTGTAGGAATTGGAAATATTTATGCTCAGAAAAAGACTTCTCAAAATTCAGAAATTTATCAATTTTCTGAACCAGGATATTTATTAGATGGCTATATGTTTAATTATACATATCAAAATGGCAAGTCTTTACATATGGAATTTAATAATGGCAAAGCTAGATACAGATGGCTTAATGGTCCTCGAAAAGGCAAAGGTAATCAGGATATAACATATCGTTGTCGTAAGATTGGTAATGATTTATATTTATTAAATTGGAATGAAACAGGACTAAAGGATTATCTGACACTTGTATTAAACTTTAAAGATAGTACGGTTTTCAGTTCAATTATAGTAGGTTATGAGAATAATCCGAATAGGCCAAGAAGAACTACTTTTGAAGCTGGAAAAATAAATTATTTAAAAATACAAAAATGAAAATAGCAGTAACTACAGCAAGTGGAAACTTAGGATCATCCATAGTTAAGCACTTGAAAAAAGAAATAGGAAGCGAAAATGTAATTGGTATCGCTCGTACTCCAGAAAAAGCAAAATCATTAGGTGTTGAAATAAGAAAAGGTGATTATAACAGTAAAGAGGACTTTCTGTCGGCTCTAAAAGGAGTTGATAAAGTAGTTTTAGTTTCTGGTATGGATCATCCGGATAAAAGGATACAGCAGCATCGTAATGTGATTGAGGCAGCTAAGGAAAATGGTGTTAAAAAGATAGTATATACTAGTATAATAGGTTCAGCTGAAGGCAATGCATTTAGCCCTATAGTAGCAAGTAATCGTCAGACTGAAGAAGATATTAAAAATTCCGGACTACAATGGGCCATAGGTAGAAATGGTCTATATATTGAGCCTGATTTAGAATATATTGAAAATTATATTAAAGAAGGTGGTATAATTAATAGTGCTGCAGATGGATTATGTGGTTACACATCTAGGCAAGAGTTGGCTTATGCTTATTTTAAGCTAGTTAGCGATGATAAATTGAATGGTAATACATATAACTTATTTGGCAAGCCTATTACTCAAAATGAACTTACTAAAGCGATCAATAAAGCATTTAATACAAATCTTGTATATAAAAGCATATCTGTAGATGAATATACCGCTCTAAGAAAAGCTGCTCTAGGTGAATTTATGGGTACTGTTATTGGCGGTATTTACGAAGGTATCAGAATGGGTAAATTTTCAGGCATTTCTGATTTTTCAACCGTGACCGGTCGCGCACATAAATCTATTGATGAAATGATTATTAATTTTTTAAATAAATAAAATGGATTTAAATTACAATATTATAGGCACTGGAGCCCTAGGAGGCTTCTACGGTGGTATATTAGCTCATAGTGGGAAACAAGTTAATTTTTTACTACATAGTGATTATGATTATGTCCTTGAGAATGGTTTGCAAGTAGATTCTGGTGAGAATAGTTTTCACATTGATAAGGTCAATGCATATAATGACACTAATAAGATGCCTAAGGCTGATGTAGTTTTAGTTACTCTTAAAACTACAAACAATCATTTATTAAAGTCTCTTCTGAAGCCAATAGTAGATAAGAATACAATAGTTATTTTAATTCAAAATGGTATCTATATGGAAGAGCGACTTTCAGAAGACTTTCCTCAACTAACTATTGGCGGAGGTTCTGCATTTATTTGTTGTTATAAAGCTGGACCTGGTCATATACATCATGTTGACTATGGTTCGCTCACAATCGGACTACATAATAATAAATCATTAGAGAATATCGACATAATGAAGCAAGTGGTATCTGATTTTAAGTTAGCGGGTATTCAATCTAATTATGATGATAACTTATTTTCTATTAGATGGAAAAAACTTATATGGAATATAGCTTTTAATGGTATATGTGTAGTGCTTAACACACAAACAAATAAATTAATGAATAATCCATCTTCTCGTGCTATGTTAAAAGATATCATGCTGGAAGTTATCTCTGCTGCCAGAGCATGTGGAGTTCCTATAGAGGATGAGATAGCTGAGAAGACTTTGATTCATACAGACAAGATGACCCCCTATGCTCCAAGTATGAAATTGGACTATGATGCTAAACGTCCTTTGGAGATAGAAGCAATTTACGATAATGCTGCATCTCTAGCGGCTAAACATGGTTATGATATGAAATTAACTAAAATGATAGCTAAAGAATTACGTTTTTTAACATCAGATGAAAATTATTAGGATTAATTTTTTGTAATTAAAAAGCCCATATAAGCTTTATTAAATATACTTATATGGGCTATTTTTTAAAGATTATTTTAAATCTTTTTCAGATATTTATTACCATATATTTACTCTATCTTCAGGAGCAATATATAATTTATTGTCTTTTTTAACATTAAAAGCTTTATACCAAGCGGCAATTTCAGGTAAAGCGCCATTTACTCTCCATTTGCCTAATGAATGCTCATCTGTTTTAGTACGGAGTAATATCTCTTCTGGTCGTATGTTCTGTGCCCATACTCCTGCATATGCTAAGAAGAATCTTTGTTCTGGCGTGAAACCATGACTTACTGGCAATTTAGATTTTCTAGCTTGTTCTATTTTATTGCCATTCTCATCTGTTACATATATAGGTTCACTACTACCACTAGTAGCATTTAAAAACGCTTGATACGAAATTTCAAGACCACCATGGTCTGCGATATTCTCACCAAGTGTAAAGGCACCATTGCCATAGACACCAGGAGCTACTTCTATAGAATTGAAATGATCTACCATTACCTGTGTACGTTTTTTGAATCCTGCACGGTCTTCTTTGGTCCACCAGTCATTTAAATTTCCTTCTTTATCGAATAGAGAACCTTGGTCATCAAAGCCATGGGTCATTTCATGTCCTATAACGACGCCAATAGCTCCATAGTTAAATGCATCATCTGCATTCATATCGAAGAAAGGACGTTGAAGGATGGCTGCTGGGAAGCATATCTCGTTTGTTCCTGGATTATAATATGCATTTACTGTTTGTGGAGTCATTCCCCATTTTTCTCTATCGACTGGTTTGCCAAAGTCACTATAGTTATCTGCTATCATGAAACGTTTAACTTTTAACATATTTTCATAGAATGAATTCTTTGAATCTATTGTTAATGAAGAGAAGTCTTTCCATTTGTCAGGATAACCAATTTTGATTTTATAGGCTGCTAATTTTTCTAAAGCTTTGTCTTTAGTAGTTTGAGACATCCATTCTTGTGCTAGTATTCTTTGTCCTAGAGAAATTTGAAGGTTATGCACTAATTTTAGCATTCTCTCTTTAGCCTCTGGTGGAAAGTATTTATGAACATACATCTGTCCTACTGGATCGCCTAAAGAACTATTTACTATAGATACCGCTCTTTTCCATCTTGGACTTGGAGCTTTTTTTCCTGATAGTATTTTTCCATTGAAATTGAAATTTTCAGCATACATATCATCTCCTAGTAGAGATGCTGCTCCATCGATTGTTTGCCATTGTAAATATGCTACTAGATCTTTTACGTTTGCTTTATTCATTAATTGAACTGCTTCGTGTAAATGTTCTTTCTGTCCTATAGAAAGTTCTTTTACTCCTTTTAGTCCTATAGCTGACAAATACGCATCCCAATCTAGAAGAGGTTCTTTTTTAGACAATTCCTCTATCGTCATTTTATTATAATTAAGATATGGGTCTCTTAATTTTACATTATCGTATGCTGCTTTAGCTAAAGGAGTTTCGATTTTTAATACTGATTTAGCTTTCTGAGCAGCCTGTTTTTCTGTAAATCCAGATAGCACAAACATTTTAGTTATGTGTTTGATATATGCTTCTCTGATTTTTAATGTTTTGGCATCTTTGTCTATGTAATAATCTCTTGATCCAAGTGTGTATCCACCTTGATAAGTCTGAACCAGATTAACATTACTACTTGAAGGGTCTGCTGATACATAGATGCTAAGCATACCAGATATTACACCTTTTTTCTGAAGATCCAGGAATGTAGAAAATAATTCTTTTCTATTTTTAACTGAACTTAATTCTTCAAGATAAGGTTTAATTGGAGAGGCAGCTTCATTATTTAATCTGGTACTATCCATAGCTAAATTATAAAGGTCTCCTATCTTCTGCTCATTCGTTCCTTCTTCATAGTCATCTTTCGATGCTATTTCTGTAATTAAAGTTTTAAGATTAAGTTTAGTGTTCTCTCCTATTTGATCAAAAGCACCAAAACGGGAATATTCATCTGATATTGGATTGTTTTTCATCCAACCACCACAAGCATATTGATAGAAATCATCTTGAGCGGTAACTGTTGTATCAAGATTTGTTATATCAAGACCATCTGTTAATTTAGGTTGATTATTACATGCATTTATCATTAGTAATGATATACTAGTTATTAGTACTGTTTTAATTTTCATATTATTTATTTATTAAAAAAACACTGTACCTTTCTTAAGACTGGTACAGTGTTAAATTAGTAATTAGATAAAGCTAATTAATCAATGTTTGAGTTTAACTCATTCCATTTTTCTACTGGAGGGATAATTCCCATTCCGATAACTTCATCTCTTAAAGCACAAAGGTGCTTGTAACTTTCTTTTAACTCTGCCATCTCTGAAGGTAATCCTTTGATTTCTTTACATTCAACTCCATTTTTAGTAATAGAAGTTTCTGTAGCCATCATAATATGATTTATTTCAGGAGTGTTCATATAAGCTCCAGCTGGCCATCTAAATGCGTTACCACCCATCGCAGCAGCTATCATCTCGATAGATACATAAGCTGGACTTTGGAATGATGAACGTCCTCTTAGATTGATAATATTTTTACCACCTTGGATAACTCTTTGTTTTAGTTCTTTCCAGTCTTCTTCTGAAATTTCATTTCCTATAAGATCTGATAAAAGTTTTCCTTGAACTTTAGTAGTTGAAGCGAAAACTGCCATTTGTTCGCCATGACCACCATAAGTACGGCTGTTTACTACTTCATCAGGACTGATTTTGAAATATTTAGCTAATTCTCTTCTTAAACGAGTACTATCTAGAGCAGCAAGAGTAGTTACCTGTGAAGGTTTTAAACCTGATTCAAGTAATGTAATAAGTCCTGTAATATCAGCAGGGTTAAAAATTACTACTACATGTTTAACTTCTGGACAGTAAGATTTAATGTTTTGACCAAATTGTTGAGCGATTTTAGCGTTACCTGCTAAAAGGTCTTCACGTGTCATTCCTGCTTTACGAGGAGCTCCACCTGATGAGACTATATAACTCGCACCTGTAAGAGCTTCTTTTATATCTGAAGTAAAGGTAATGTTTACGTCAGCAAATCCACAATGGAAAAGTTCTTCAGCTACGCCTTCTAGACCAGGAGCATAGGGGTCATACAAACAAATATTTGGGGTTAGGTGCATCATTAAAGCTGTTTGAGCCATATTGGAACCGATCATTCCAGCAGCACCGACTATTGTTAGTTTTTCGGTTGTTAAAAAGTCCATACTATTATTATTTATGTGTTATTAAAAACTTGTTATTATATTATAACTGTGAGGACAAAGATAAACTTTTTATTAGAAATATAATTATATTTGTATATAAAATTAGGATATGAAAGTATATAAATTCGGGGGAGCATCTGTAAAGGATGCAGATGGAGTTAGAAATCTAGCAAACATCTTACGAAAAGACAATAATATAGGCAATGTAGTAGTGGTTATTTCGGCAATGGGTAAGATGACAAACTACCTTGAAGAGGTATGTCATGCGTATTTTAAGTGTGATAAAGAATTATTAAATCCTACACTTAATCGAGTACGAGAGTTTCATTATCGGATAATTTCTGAACTTGGCATTTCATGTCCTCGTGCTGATGTATTAATACAGAATTTAGAAGAAATTTTATCTGAAGAGCCATCTCTTTCATATGATTATGAATATGATCGTATTGTGTCTTTTGGAGAGATGTTATCGACTAGTATTGTATCAGCTTATTTAGAATCTATTGGAATAGATAACACTTTTTTGGATGCTAGAAGACTTATCCGCACTGATGATAATTATAGGGACGCTAATATAGATATAGAAATCTCTAAAGAATTGTGTAATAATTATATAACATTTAATGAAGGTGAAACGAAAATCTATATTACTCAAGGTTTTATAGCAGGAACTTTAACTAATCAGACTACTACTTTGGGGCGTGAAGGTTCTGATTATTCAGCTGCTATTTTAGCTTATTTGCTGAATGCTGAAAATGTTACGATATGGAAAGACGTCCCGGGCATAATGAATGCTGATCCAAATAAATATGAAAGCACTGAGATTATTCCGCTTCTTTCTTATAAAGAAGCGATAGAAATGGCACACTATGGTGCGAAGGTAATACACCCGAAAACCATTAAACCTCTTGAGAACAAAAATATTGCCTTATATGTAAAGTCTTTTCTTAAGCCGGAATCTGAAGGGTCTGTGATTCGCAAGGTTGATCATCCTCTAAATCTTGTTCCTATATATATAGATAAAGAAAATCAAGTGCTTCTTACTATTTCTCCTAGGGATTTTTCTTTTATAGCAGAGGAAAGACTGAGTGATATTTTTTCTATTATGGCTCAATATAAAATTAAGCTTAATATGATTCAAACCTCAGCTATTAGTTTCACTGTTTGTATTGATTATCATGAGGATATTTTCGATGCCTTTATTGAAGAAATTAGCAATAGATTTCGTGTACAATATAATTTAGGCGTTAAACTTTTGACTATCCGTCATTATAACCAGTCTATTATAGATAAATTAATTAAAGATTATAAGCCTCTAATGGAGGATAGAAATAGACTGACTGTGCAATTTGTCTTAGATAAATAAAAATCTATATCTCTTTACTTGAAAAATATTCTATTCTTCCTTCTTCGTCGGGAAGCTTAAGAGTGGATAATTTATTTATTACTTGACGTGCAATAGCTGATTCTGAACTTAAGATAGTTACAGATGGGCCTGCTATTTTTTTAAAAGATTTCAATAGAAATGGATAATGTGTGCATCCAAGTACTATTTGATCGGCATTAGCCTTTAACATTGGATCTAAATATTTGTGAATTAAAGCATCTACTTCAGGTCCTTCTAATATATTAGCTTCAACTAATTCTACAAGGCCATTACCGGCTGCTTGAAGTACTTGTGTATCCTTAGCATATTTTTTTAGTGTAGATTTGTATAATCTACCATTAAATGTATTTCCTGTCGCTAAAACTCCAACTACTCCTGTTTTTGAATGAAGTATTGCTGGTTTTATGGCAGGTTCCATGCCTACGAAAGGAATTTTATATTTAGAACGTAAATAGTCGATTGAAGTCGCAGTAGCTGTATTACATGCTACCACGACTAAATCAACTTTTTTTTCTACTAGAAAAGATACTATCGTATCAGATCTATTTATGACATACGATATAGGTTTGTCACCATAAGGACAGTAAGCATTATCTCCGTAATAAATAAAATTTTGATTAGGTATTCTATTTTTTAGTTCTTTTAAAACAGATTTACCTCCTTCACCCGAATCAAATACTCCTATCATACTATATATCTTATTTTAAATGTTCTTCAAGGAATGAATCAATTTTGTCACTATCTAACTGTCTTGCTAAAATTTTTCCAGTTTGATCAACAAATACATTTTGTGGAATAAATCTTACATAATATAATTGTCCAACTTTAGAATTCCAATAGTTAAGATCTGAAACATGTGTCCATGTTAGCTCATCTTTTTTGATAGCTTCAATCCATGAGTCTTTTTTACTATCCATTGATACACTTATAATACCAAATCCTTTATCACTATATTTTTTGTAAATCTTAACAAGAGTAGGATTAAAAGCTCTACATGGTCCGCACCATGAAGCCCAAAAATCTATCATAGTGATTTTATTTTTAGGATAAACTTCTGAGAATTTAACAGGATTTCCTTCTGTATCGTTTTCTGTAAAATCAGGAGCTTGATTACCTGGTTGTAATTTAGATATAGTATTATAAACTTTTTCTATATCTTTTAAAATACTACTTTCTTGAAATTTAGGACTAGCTTTAAATTTAGCGATCATATCAGAAGCCTCATCCATTTTATTTTCAAGATCCTGTTGTAAATTAATTAATGCAAAATATGTCATAGGATTTGCGTTAATTACAGAATCTTTATATGAACTAATTGATTCATTTAGAGAATTAAATTCAGTTTCTATTTCAGTTTTTCTATCTTCAGAAGTAGCTTCAGAATAATATTCTGACATAAGAGAATTAGCTTTTATAGCTTTAGCAGCTTTAGATGAAAAATCATTCACTTCATTAATAAGCATTTGAGATTCGCCACCTGAAATTTTAGCGTTTTTAAGATTATCATTATCAGCTGTAACTGTATAAATCGCATTTTCAAGAAGAATAGGTATTCTAACTTTTGGAATTCCTTTGAAAGCTATAAAATACTGACCAGGATCTTCAACAGTTCCTTCAAATGTAAATTTACCATTTACCATTTGAGCAGTATCTTTAACTGATGATTCCATATTACTAAATAGATAAGCCTCTCCTTCAGAAATAGTTTCTTTATCTCCTGAGATTATACCATTAATTTTATAACTTGGTTTCCCGCATGAAACGGCAAACAGTATAGTCAACACCACGAATAAAATCTTTTTCATAACTTTTGTTTAATTAATATATTTATAATTCTGAATTTAAATACAAATATACAAATTAAATACTATTAGTATTTCTATATATATAATTTTCTTTTAAAATATAAAAAGAGGCGTATCTTTCATGATACGCCTCTTTACTTAAAATATTATATAGTTAAACTATTCCTTGTTCAAGCATAGCATTAGCTACTTTCATAAATCCAGCTATATTAGCACCTTTAACATAATCGATATATCCATCAGGCTGAGTACCATAAGTTACACAAGCTTCATGAATATCTTTCATAATTTGATGTAGTTTGGTATCAACTTCTTCTGCAGTCCAACTTATATGAGCAGCATTTTGAGTCATTTCCAAACCAGATGTAGCTACACCTCCAGCATTAACTGCTTTACCTGGAGCAAAAAGTATTTTTGCATCTTGGAAAGCTTTAATAGCTTCAGGAGTACAACCCATATTAGAAACTTCACAACAACACCAGGTTCCATTATTTAATAACTCTTTAGCATCATCGCCATTAAGTTCATTCTGGAATGCACATGGTAAAGCAATATCACATTTAACACTCCAAGCTTTTTTCTTAGCTGTGAATTTCACATCTTCGAATTTATCAGCCATAGGTGAAACTATATCTTGATTAGATGCGCGAAGTTGTAACATATAATCTACCATTTCTTTAGTCATTCCTTTAGGTATTTCACATACTCCATCAGGACCTGACACTGCTACTACATGAGCACCTAGGGCAGTAGCTTTAGTCGCAGCACCCCAAGCTACATTACCAAATCCAGATATCGCTACTTTACAACCTTTTATATCTTTCCCTGCTTTATGAAGAATATGTTGAACAAAATATAAAGCTCCATAACCAGTAGCCTCAGGACGTATCTTAGACCCACCCCAAGTCATACCTTTTCCAGTTAGAACTCCTACATTATATTCACGTGCTAATTTCTTATACATTCCATAAAGGAATCCTATTTCACGACCTCCTACTCCAACATCTCCAGCTGGTATATCAGTATCTTTGCCAATAATTTGCCATAATTCTAACATGAAAGCTTGACAAAAACGCATAATTTCTGCATCAGATTTGCCAACGGGATCAAAATCAGATCCACCTTTGCCACCTCCCATAGGAAGTGTAGTAAGAGCATTTTTAAATGTTTGCTCAAATCCTAAGAATTTAAGCATTGAAGGAGTAACTGCTCTATGGAAACGAAGACCTCCCTTATAAGGTCCTATAGCACTATTAAATTGGATACGGTAACCAAGATTAGTTTGGACTTCTCCTTCATCGTCAACCCAAGTTACACGAAAGGTGAAAATTCTATCTGGTTCAACTATTCTTTCAACTATCTTAGCTTTTTCAAACTCTGGATGTTGATTGTACACATCCTCGATTGATTCAAGGACTTCACGTACTGCTTGTAAGTACTCTGTTTCATGACTATATTTCCTTTCCAGGTTGGTCATTATTTCTGACACTTTCATGATTAAATAGTATTTAATTAAAATAATTATAAGTTAATATCATAATTTCTTCAATAAATGAAGAACTTATTTCACTTCCCAAGTAGATCCACTATGTAATAACTGATCTACAGAATGAATTTTAGCTTTAGCTTTCACTTCGTTTAGTTGAGCCATAGCATTTTTATTATATGTATTATCATCTACATCACGAATCACACCTAGGGCAACAGGATATTTTGGATATTTCATATCAATCAATAAGCTATGTAGTCCTACACTTCTGGTATGAGCATCATGTATTAAAATATCATCTTTAGTCACACCATTTTCTCCGATAGTTACTACTTTTAGTTTCATACCATCAAGGACTAAACCTTTATCTCTATTTTTACCAAATATCATAGGCTCACCATCTCTTAAAACTATAGTTCTATCTTCTCTAACAGATCTATCTGTTATAATTTTATGTGTTCCATTATTAAATATCATACAATTAACTAACATTTCGGTTACTGAAGTTCCATTATGTTTAGCAGATTGTACAAATATTTCTTTCGTCAGTTTAATATCGTTATCTATACTTCTAGCGAAAAACGTACCCCTGGCACCCATTACCAATGCACCTGGTTCAAAAGGATATTCTATAGTTCCATAAGGAGAAGTTTTTGTAACCATTCCTAACTTAGAAGTTGGAGAATATTGACCTTTAGTTAATCCATAAATACGATTATTAAAGAGAATTATATTTATGTCTATATTTCTACGAATCGCGTGGATAAAATGATTACCTCCAATAGCCAAGGCGTCACCATCTCCAGTAAACTGCCATACTGATAAACCAGGATGAGCTACTTTAACTCCGGTAGAAATAGCGGTAGCTCTACCATGTATACTATGAAATCCAAACGTATCCACATAATATGGAGCTCTGGAAGAACAACCTATACCAGATATACATACGAATTGTTCTTTATTATAATGTAATTCTTCAGCCACTTCTGGTAATGCTTTTTCTAATGCGACTAAAATAGCACGATCTCCACATCCAGGACACCATCTAACTTCCTGATCACTCTTAAAATCTTTTTCTGTATATTTCATTTTACTATAATTGAATTTTTATAAAAGAGTATTAACAGCATTTACAATTTCTTGAACTGTAAAAGGTTGTCCTTGTACTTTATTATATTGTTCGTATTTATATTCAGGTAATTTAGCTCTTAGATAATCAACGAATTGACCACTATTTAATTCACATACTAATATTTTCTTAAATTTAGAAAAAACTTCTTTTGTATTAGCTGGTAATGGGAATATATAATCAAAATGAGCTAGAGAAACATTTTTATTAGTTTCATGTAATTCTTTAACCGCAGAATAAAGATGTCCAAAAGTTCCTCCCCAACCTACTACTAATATATCTCCCTCTTTATTTCCTATAATTTCTTGTGCAGGTACTACATTTTCTAGTCTCTTGATTTTTTCTGCTCTTTCATACACCATAATAGCATGATTTTCAGGATCAGATGAAAGAACTCCATCATGATTTTTCTCTAATCCACCTATTCTATGTTCTAATCCTTTTTTTCCAGGAAAAGCCCATTTTCTAACTAGAGTTTTAAGATCTCTTTCATATGGCTTGAACTCTCCTTCACATGAATCTATGATTGGTGGATTTATATCAGGAAAATCTTTCATAGAAGGAATACGCCAAGGTTCGGATCCATTTCCTAAAAATCCTTCTGATAATAAACAAACAGGCATCATATATTCCATAGCATATTTACCTGCATAAAAAGCTTTTTCAAAACAATCTCCAGGAGAATGAGGAGCTATCACCATCAATGGACATTCTCCATTTCTTCCATATAAAACTTGATTTAAATCTGTTTGTTCTGTTTTGGTAGGAATACCTGTAGATGGACCACCTCTCTGTACATCAACAACAACAAGTGGTAATTCAGCCATAACAGCTAATCCTAATGCCTCAGACTTCAATGAAAGACCAGGCCCCGATGTAGTCGTTACAGCAAATGATCCAGCAAAAGATGCTCCAATTGATGTACAAATCCCAGCGATTTCATCTTCGCACTGCATCGTCACTGCTCCAAGATTCTTATGTATAGCTAATTCCTCAAGAATAGCTGTAGCAGGAGTAATAGGATAAGATCCACAGAAAAGTGGCCTTCCTGATTTTTCTGAAGCAGCTAATAGTCCCCAAGCTGTCGCTTGATTACCTTTCATATTACGATAGGTTCCGGGTCTTTGGGCTGCATGCTTTATAGTATAAGTATTTTGTATAGCTTGAATATTTGCAGCATAATTATAGCCATCATTTATGACCTTTTCATTGGCTGCTACTAATTCTGGTTTTTTCTTGAATTTTTTCGCTAGATAATCAAATGTTGGCTGCATTTCCCTGTTAAAAAGAAAGTAACATATCCCTAGGCAAAACATATTTTTACATCTAAGGATAGATTTTTTATCTAAGCCACTGTCTTTCAATGATTCTAAGGTCATTGAAGAGATAGGAGCCATTAAGATACTTCTATCTTCAACATTTAATTCAGAAAAAGGGTCATCAGTTTTAAAACCTGCTTTATCTAGTCCTTTTTGTTCAAATGCATCAGCATCTACGATAATAGTAGCTGTACTTTTAGACCATTTAGCGTTAGCCATTAAGGCCGCTGGATTCATAGCGATAAGAACATCGCAAAAATCGCCCGGAGTAGTTATTTCATCTCCGACATGAATTTGGAATCCTGAAACCCCAGAAACTGTTCCATGAGGTGCCCTAATTTCTGCAGGATAATCAGGAAAAGTAGATATTTCGTTTCCAGAAAGTGCCGCATTATCAGCGAACAAAGTTCCAGTTAGTTGCATTCCATCTCCAGAATCACCTGTAAAACGAATAACTACATCATTTAAATCAATAATTTTGTGCTGCATTGCTTATACAATTTTTTGTATAACAAATTTACACTATAAATATGAGAAAGTCTAATAATTTCAACAAAAAAGAATATTTTTTTTGTCGTTTACTTACAGATTATAACTTAATTGTCAAAAAATCAGTTAATTCATAAGATTTACTAAGGTAATCGCCATTACAGATTCTACTATTACTGGAACTCTTAATGCTATACAAACATCATGTCTTCCTGGTATAGAGAATTCTTCCATTTTATTGGTTTTAAAATTATACGTAAGCTGTTTTTTGCTAATACTAGAGGTTGGTTTAACGGCTACTCTACATACGATAGGATTACCATTAGTAATACCTCCATTAATTCCTCCTGCATTATTTGTAATAGTTTTACCTGTCGAATCAGAAATACAATCATTATTTTCGAATCCTTTCAAATTAGCAGATTTAAAACCTGCACCAAATTCTACTCCTTTTACTGCTGGTATAGAAAAAAATAAATGAGCAGCCAAAGATTCTACAGAGTTAAAAAAAGGATCTCCAAGTCCAGCAGGAACTC
Organism: Bacteroidales bacterium; assembly: GCA_041668045.1. Taxonomy (GTDB): domain Bacteria; phylum Bacteroidota; class Bacteroidia; order Bacteroidales; family UBA932; genus JBAYDV01. Next base: position 30,912 of record JBAYDV010000009.1, read on the forward strand.
CATTACAAGTACATTCTATTATTCCACCTAAAGAATCTCCTTCTTTTATAGAAGCCTTTAAAATATTACGCCAATCTTCTGGCATAGATGCATCATTATCATCAGCTGTTTTAACTCTTTTTATACCTCCAAGAGATATAAGTTTAGCAGAAATTTGTACTGGCTCTATCATCTTTTTCGCGATAACGCCTGCTGCGACTAGAGCAAGAGTCAGACGTCCGGAGAAATGTCCTCCTCCTCTTAAATCGTTAAAATTGTTAAACCTTTTTCCCGCTGCAAAATCAGCTTGACCAGGACGTGGAGTATCTCTAAATAGAGAATAATCTCTAGAATGAGTATTAGAATTTGCGAAAAGTAAAGTTACAGGTGCTCCAGTAGTAAAATCATTAAAAACTCCTGAAATAATTTCAGGGGCATCAGATTCTATACGTGGTGTAGTCCCTAATCCTCCGCTTTTTCTTCTAGACAGGTCATAACTAAAATCCCTCTTATTCAGAGGGATTCCAGCTTTTACTCCGTCGAGAGTAACTCCTACATATGGGCCATGAGACTCACCAAAAATAGAAATTCTATATTTTTCGCCGAAGATATTCATATGTTTATTTTAATTATTTGTTGCAGCATTGTTACCTTGAACTCCTTGTTCTGGTAATTTTTTATCAAGAGGAATTCCAAGTTCTTTTTTAACTAAATCAGAAACATCTATACTAACTGATTCATTAACAAAAGGAATGTTAGTTGAAGATAAATCAAAGATATAAGTAAAACCATTTGTCTTTCCTATTTTTTTAATAGCCTCTGAAGCTTTTTCATAAATAGGGGCAAACATTGTATTTTGTTTTGTTTGAATATCTTGAGATGCACTTTGTTGGAATTTTTGTATCCTTTGCTGCATTTCTTGAATCTCGGTTTGTTTTGTCTTAAGAACTACAGGGGTCCAATTTGAACTCATTTGTTGATAATCAGTAATTTTATTTGAATACTCGTTCTGCATAGAAGTAAGTGTACTTTGAAGATCCTTACCATATTTCTCTAATACTACACGTGCAGAATCCATTTCTGGCATTAAATAAATTATTTCCTGAGCATTTAAGTGTCCAAATTTAAAATTTTGGGCAGATACGACTGATGTAAAACACATCAAACCTACCAATAAAGTGATTACTTTTTTCATTATTATATTATTAAATTATTTTTTTACTACTTGTTATACTGCATTATTACTTGTTGACTCAAATCAGCACCCGGAGCTTTATATACTACACCAGAAGTGACAGCAACATCTATTATGATAGAAATATTATTCATCTCTGCTACTCTTTTTATAGCAAGATCCATTTTATCTTTAATAGGTTTTAATAATTCATCTGTTCTTTTAGCTATAATACCATCTTCACCAAAATAACTTTCTTGCTTTTCATTCATGGCTTTTTCCATTAATATGATATCATTCTCCCTCTGCTGCCTTTGAGCTTCACTCATTCTAGCTCTGTCATTTTGATAAGCTTTATAAGCATTATCTATCCTATTTTTTTCATTGTCTATTATAGTTTTGTACTGCTCCGATAAATCCTTAAGCTGATTTTGGGCAATACTATAAGCTTCAATTTGACCAAGAATAGTTTCTGAATTAATATAGCCAACTTTCTGAGCATTCATAGGAACGACAGAAAAAAATAATCCTGCGAGAAAAATAAAAAATGTTTTCATAATAGTATTATTTTAATTTTGTTTAAAATATTCAGTAAATATACAACTTTTTTTAGAATTGTTGACCAATTACGAAATGGAAATTAGAACCTCCATGAGCATCATCGCCAATAGGATCAAATCCGTATCCCCAATCAATACCTAGTAAACCCACCATAGGTAGCATTATCCTGACACCAACACCAGCAGATCTTTTAATCTGGAAAGGATTAAAGTCTCTAATATCGTACCAACAATTACCACCCTCGATAAAAGCTAAAGCGAAAATAGTCGATTGTGGTTGAAGAATAATTGGATATCTTAATTCAAAAGTGAATTTATCATAAATATGGCCAGCATAAGCGCCATCGACTATAGGAGTAAGTGAATAATTTTCATATCCTCTTAGTGCTATAATATCAGCACCATAAGTGTTATATCCAGACATTCCATCACCACCTACTTCATAACCTTCAAAAGGAGAATATCCTAATTTTCTATTATAATAACCTAAGTAACCAAAATTAGCTCTTGACATTAAAACTAAATCGCCTACTAATTTTGTATATAAAGCTCCTTTAAATGTCCATTTATGATACTCTATCCATCTATATTTATCTTGATCCGACATATTTTCATAATCGGTATCACTGGATCTAAATAGTGAATATGGAGGCGTTAATTGTAAAGAAAAAGTGAAATCAGAACCTTGTCTTGGAAATATTTGTTGATCAGTAGAATTTCTACCTAATGAAATTTTATAACTCAAATTATGAGAAATACCATTAGAGAATAAGAAATTATAAGACCAATCATTTAAATCATATGTCTGCCAACTCAACTCATGATATAAAACAAAGTAATTATCAGGCCATTTCAGACGACTTCCTAAAGAAGCTGAGAAGCCATATACTTTCATATATTCAGAAGAGTTAGTATAAAGATAATATGAATTAGTCTGCTTCGTATAATAAGCCGATATGTTTAATGAAGTTGGTTTCTTTCCAAACAACCAAGGCTCCATAAAATTAGCTGATAATGCAGAATAATAGGTACCATTAGTTTGAAGTCTAAATGCCAATGTTTGAGCATTACCTAGGGGAACTGGTCTCCAAGCTCCTTTATCAAACATTCTACTAGCATCGAAATTGTTAAAACTAACACCTACAGTTCCAACAAAGGAATATCCACCCCAACCTCCAGACATTTCGAACTGACTATCTGGTTTTTCTTTTACATTATAAGTTATATCAACAGTGTTATTTATCTGATTAGGAATCAAAGAATAACCTTTTGTTGGATCAGCAGCTTGTTCTGGGTCAAATTGTCCCATAGATGCTATTTCACGTACTGATCTCTCGAACATACTCTGATTATATAAATTTCCAGGGCGTGTAAACACTTGTCGTCTGATAACTTTTTCATTTGTTATAGTATTACCACTAATAATAATTTTATTAAAAGTAGCAGGCTTACCCTCAGAAATTCTCATTTCAACGTCTATAGAATCTCCAACTATATTAGTTTCTACTGGAATGATATTGAAGAAAAGATATCCCCTATCTCTATAAAGTGATGAAATATCCATATCTTGTTTTTTTCCGTCTCCAAACAATCTTTTTTGAAGATTAACAACATCATACACATCTCCTTTTTTTATTTTCAACACATTATTAAGTGCATCTTCAGTATAAACAGAATTTCCAGTCCACGTAATATTACGAAAATAATATTTTTGTCCTTCGTCTATTTTGAAGTCAATCTCCATCCTACCAGGACTTATGTAATAAATAGAGTCCTTTACTATTTTTGCATCTCTGTAACCTGACTCATTAAATGCATCAATCATGCTTACTTTATCATTTTCATACTCATCTTCTTTGAATTTTTTAGATGAGAAAAAGTTTCTTAAACGCATATCTCGCGTTTTTTTCATTGCCTTTATTAATTTTCCTTCCGGCACATGATCATTTCCTGTAAAAGTTATTTTTTTGATTTTAACTTTTAATCCTCTATCAACTACGAAAGTAACTTTAACAGCATTTTTTATAATAGTATCATTAACCTCGATAGTATTAACTTTAGTATTTATAAATCCTTTTTCTTTATAAAACTTTTTTATAATACCCTCAGAAGACCTAACTATATATTCGGACAACTCTCTACCTCTTTTAAGGCTAAGACGTTCTTGTAAATCACTTCTTTCCGAATTTTTTACTCCTTTAAAGCTCCATTTAGAAACTCTGGGACGCTCTTTAAGTTCTAATCTAAAAAAAGCGGTATCTTGGTCTAAAGATAAAGAATCAATATACAAACCGACATCTGAAAAAAATCTTTGATGCCAAATTCTATTTATCATAGAAGAAACTTGTTCACTAGGGATAGTTATTTTGTCTCCAACACGAAATCCAGTCAGAGAGATAATCTGTTCTTTACCAAGATACTTTATACCAGAGACATCGATTCCGCCAATAATGTATTGTTTTGGTGTAGAATAATCAATATTAATATTATTTGTCTTTTTATCCTGCGAAAATCCGACAACAGGAAATACTATTAATAGAATTAATATTATTAATTTGCTTTTATTCATTTTTATTTTTATTGATTTGGGCACTTGTTTTTCCATATCTTCTCTCGCGGCTATTAAAACTATCAAGAGCATCTTGAAAGTCTTTTTTGCGAAAATCAGGCCAAAGAACTTTAGTAAAATA
>JBAYDV010000010.1:0-34304 GCA_041668045.1 Bacteroidales bacterium
AAAGGGGATTGGTCTCTTTCTGGTGGTTTTGTACGTGAGGATGAAAGTATAGATGAAGCGGCTCAAAGAGTATTATTTGAACTTACCGGCCTTAGAAATAATTATATGCAACAGGTAGGTGCTTTTGGAAAAATAGATCGTGACCCTGGTGCTAGAGTAATATCTTTAGTTTATTATGCGCTTATAAATGTAAGTGATTATGATAAAAATCTTGTTAAAATGCATCATGCTCATTGGGTAAATATTGATAAACTTCCTCCTTTAATCTTCGATCATAATCAAATGGTAGAAAAAGCTAGGGAGCTAATGAAGAAACAGATTTCATATCAACCAATTAGTTTTAATCTTCTACCTGAATTATTTACTCTAACTCAGCTTCAGACTTTATATGAGGCTATTAATGGAGAAGTAATAGATAAAAGAAATTTTAGAAAAAAAGTCGCTACGATGGATTTTATAGAAAAGACTGATTTAATAGATAAAACCAGCTCACGTCGTGGAGCTCGTCTTTATAGATTTAATAAAAGTACATATAAAAAAGACCCTAGATTCCATCTTTAATTATAAGAACATATAGCATTTTATTATTTGTTCAAGAATAAATAGTAAAACTTATAAATACAAAAATAGCAGGTAGCATAATAGAAATAATCTATTTGCTACCTGCTTAATTATTCAATAGTATATATATTAAAAACTACTTTTCATACCTGTAGCTTTATTAAATACGAAATGATCTGGAGTTGAATCTTTATCTTTAATATAATATCCATCTCTTTCGAATTGTACAGAAATACCTGAATTATCCTCTAACAGATTAGGTTCGGCATAAGCTTCATTAATTTTAAGAGAATCTGGATTTAAAAACTCTTTATAATCTGTTCCTTCAGGAAGATTTCCCATATCTTCTTTTAAGAATAATCTGTCATAATGACGTACTTCTATGGTCTTAGCATATTTGGCTGATACCCAATGAATAGTTCCCTTACATTTTCTCCATGGATTACTACCAGGCTTAGTAGTAGGATCATAAGAGCAATGTAATTCTATGATTTTACCATTTTCATCCTTAATAACATCCTCACATTTTATAATATAAGAATATTTAAGTCTTACCTCTCCACCAGGTTTAAGCCTTCTGAATTTTCTATTTTCTGGAATTTCTTGAAAATCTTTTCTTTCAATATATATTTCTTTAGAAAATTTGATAGAACGACGACCAGCAGATTCATTCTCTTGATTCTTAGGTGCATCCATAATATCATCCTCTGATGACTCTTCATAATTATCTATTACTATTTTCAAAGGATCTTGAACTACCATATATCTATTAGATCTCTTGTTCAAATCTTCTCTTAGACACCACTCCAGAAGAGATAAATCTATCATATTCTCTCTCTTAGCTACTCCTACTTTCTCTACAAATGTTCTAATACTTTCAGGAGTGTAACCTCTTCTTCTAATACCGCAAATAGTAGGCATACGAGGATCATCCCATCCAGATACTATTTTTTGGTTCACCATATCCAATAATTTTCTCTTACTCATCATAATATAAGTAAGATTTAAACGAGCAAATTCATATTGATGAGAAGGAAAAATATCCAATTTATCAATAAACCAATCATACAAAGGTCTATGTACATCGAATTCTTTAGTACAAATAGAATGAGTTATATTTTCTATGGAATCTGACTCTCCATGAGCGAAATCATACATAGGATAAATACACCATTTATTTCCTGTTCTATGATGAGAAGTATGAAGGATTCTATACATTAAAGGATCTCTAAATAACATATTAGGGCTAGCCATATCTATTTTAGCTCGAAGCACCTTTTCTCCATCTGCGAACTCTCCAGCTTTCATCCTTCTAAACAAATCAAGATTCTCCTCTGGGCTTCTATCACGATAGGGACTATTTTTACCTGGGACACTCACCGTACCTCTACCTTTATGTATTTCTTCCTGAGTCTGATCATCTACATAAGCATAACCCTTCATAATCAATTTCTCTGCCCACTCATATAATTGATCAAAATAATCTGAGGCATAACCTTCATTAGACCAATCAAAGCCTAGCCAATGTATGTCTTCTTTAATAGAATCAACATACTCTGTATCCTCTTTCACTGGATTGGTATCATCAAAACGAAGATTAGTTTTACCATGATATTTAGCAGCTAAACCAAAATTTATGCAAATACTTTTAGCATGGCCAATGTGTAAATACCCATTTGGTTCCGGAGGAAATCTAGTAAGAACAGATTTCACCTTACCTGATGCTAAATCATTTTCAATTATTTCTTCAAGAAAATTATGAGACTCCTTTTCAGCGGCCCCCTTATTAACTTCTTTATTCATATTTTGTATTATTACTATTATTAGTGCAAAGATACTTTTTTTTGTTTACTTTTGTACATCAAACTACAATAATATGATTCAATCAATGACAGGCTTCGGAAAATCAGAAGTCACTTGTGGCACGGATAAATACACCGTAGAAATTAGAACACTAAATGGTAAAAATTGTGATATATCATTAAAATCACAATTAATACCAAAAGACAAAGAACTAAAAATACGTAAAAAGCTCTCACAGAAGCTATTAAGAGGAAATATTGATATTTATCTCACTCTAGATCAAACAGAAGCTTCATCCAACGTTAAAATTAACAAACAGCTATTTAAAGAATATTATACCCAATTACGTAATGTATCAGACGAATGCAAACTTGGCACTATCGAAAGAACTGCCATCGTTAATAGCATAGTTCGCCTTCCAGAAGTTATAGAAATTCAGAAATCTACTCTATCAGAAGAGAATTACGAGAAATTGGAAAAAAGTATTTTAGAAGCAGCTGATGACGTGATTAATTATAGAATTAAAGAAGGTGAAATACTCAAAAAAGATATTTCAGCTAAGGTAAATCAGATATACAATCTAGTTACAGAAATAGAGAAATACGAAAAAGAGCGCATAACTACCATCAAAACAAGGCTTAAAACAAACCTTGAAGAACTAGGCACATCTGTCGATCAAAATCGTTTCGAACAAGAAATCATTTACTATCTAGAAAAACTAGACATAAATGAAGAAAAAGTAAGACTACGCCAGCACTGCAAATACTTTATTGAAACCATGGATAAAGAATTTCCTGCAGGTAAAAAACTAGCCTTCATAGCACAAGAAATAGGACGTGAAGTAAACACTATGGGGTCAAAATCTAACAACTCTGACATGCAAAAAATAGTAGTTAACATGAAAGATGCACTAGAAAAAATTAAAGAACAATCTTTTAACATCTTATAAATCTTACAATTATGAACATAAAAACTTTACTTATCTCTTTTTCATTTATGGCAATAACTTTCTGTGGATATGCTACGGATAGTTCTAAAGTCGTTAATGCTGCAGATTTAACTAAGGAAGCAAGACTTCTTCGCTTCCCTTCGGTCGGCGGGGACAATATAGTCTTCACTTACGCAGGAGACCTATATAAAGTCGGTATTAATGGTGGACGTGCCACTAAACTAACATCAGACATTGGATATGAATGCTTTTCACGCATATCACCAGATGGAAAGACAATAGCTTTTACCGGGCAATATGATGGTAACACCGAAGTTTACACACTTCCAATAGAAGGTGGTACACCAACAAGAATCACCTACTCAGCAGAAGTTCCACGTGATCAGGTAGGAGAAAGAATGGGACCAAACAACATAGTAATGTGTTGGACTCCAGATGGTAAAGAAATAGTATATAGAACAAAATGGTATTGTTTCTCTGGAATGAGAGGACTTCTCTATAAAGTATCAAAAGATGGAGGAGATCCCAAAGTAATACCTAGTTCAGAAGGAGGCTTTTGCTCATATTCTCCAGATGGAAAAACATTCGCATTCAATAGAATGTTTAGAGAATTCCGTACATGGAAATACTATAGAGGAGGAGAAGCAGATGAAATATGGCTACATAAAGTAGGAACTACCGAAATTCACGCTATAACACATAATGATGCGCAAGACATTTTCCCTATGTGGATAGGTAAAGATATATACTTCTTATCTGACAGAGATCATACAATGAACTTATTCTGCTATGATACGACTACTAAACAAACTACAAAAATTACTAACTTCGACGACTATGATATTAAATTCCCTTCATTTTCACAAAATTATATAGTATTTGAAAATGCGGGATTTATTTATAAATATTCAATTAAAGATAAAAAAATCTCTAAAGTAAATATTACTCTATCCAACGATAATATATATTCAAGACCAAAATTTATGGCTAATGTCAAAATCGACCGTAGAGATATCAGTATATCTCCAGACGGTAAACGAGTACTTGCTACAGCCAGAGGAGACATTTTCTCATTACCAGCCACTCAAGGAGTAATATATAACTTAACTCAAACACCAGGAGCCCATGATAAAGATGCCAATTGGTCACCAGACGGAAAATATATAGCATTCTTCTCAGACAAATCAGGAGAATATCAATTATATTTAGCTTCTTCCAGCGATCCATACAAGCAGAAGCAAATGACTGATTTTAAAACTGGGTATCCAACTAATATTACCTGGACATCCGACTCTAAAAAAATTATATTTAAAGATGAAAAAAACAATATGTACTCTTTAGATATACAAACGAAAAAACTTAAAACACTTTTTCATGATTTTATAAGAGGCTTCGTAGTATCTCCAAATAATAAATATATAGCTTACAGTTCTCCAAATGAATCTAAAATATCAACGATAAAAATTTATGATATTAAAAATAATAAGAGTCATGAAGTAACATCCAGATGGTTCAACTCATACTCTCCTATCTTCTCATCTGATGGTAAATATCTATTCTACCAATCAAGTACAGATATATCTCCAATTTATTCAGACGTTGAATGGAATACAGCGATATCATTAACTTATACAGCATTCGTATTACCTTTACAGAAAGAAGCTACTGATCCTACACTACTATCTAGTGATGAATATACTCCAAAATCAGAAGAATCTTCTAATAAAGATGACAAAAAAGCCAATAAGAAAGCAGAAGAAGTAAACAAATCTTCAGAGTCTGTTATTGACTTCGACGATATTATAAATCGTTCAAAAGCTCTTCCTATAAAAGATGCATATTTACTGGGAAGCGTAAAAGGTGATTTATTATATATGAAAGGTAGAGATGGAGTTAAAAAACTATCTTTAAAAAATATGAAAGAAAGTACTTTCAGTAAAGATATGATAGTAGCTCATAATGCAGATTATTCAATAAGAATAACTTCTAAAAATGGCAAATACTATGTAAGTCCATCATCAAATATGAGTGCTCCTGCAAAACCAATTCCTACTGATAATATATCATTAACAGTAGATTATCATAAAGAATGGACACAAATTTTCAATGAGACATGGAGAATCGACCGTGATTACTTTTATCAAGAAAATATGCATGGTGCTGATTGGAATAAGATAAAAACTAAATATAGTGCATTACTACCATATGTTAATCATCGTACAGATTTAACTTATATAATTAGTGAAATGATTAGTGAGTTCTGTTCTGGACATTCATATTGCACAACAGGAGAAGCTCCTCATGCTAAGAAAATTAAAACTGGATTGCTTGGTGGTAAATTCGTCAAAGATGCTGAGTCTGGAGCGTTTAAAATCACTCATATTTTTGCAGACGAATCATGGAATAAAGAAGCTAGATCTCCTCTTGGTTCTTTGAATGATAAAGTTAAAGTTGGTGATTATATTATCGCTATTAATAATATTCCAACATCACAATATTCTTCTATATATCAACCATTGATTGGTAAAGCTGACCAGATAGTTTCACTAACTATTAGTCCTGATGCTTCATCAAAGGATGCTAAAACCTATTATGTTAAACCTGTAGCAAGTGAGACACAATTAGCATATTACGAATGGGTAAAAGGCAATATTAAAAAAGTATCTGATATGAGTAATGGTCAAATAGGTTACATCCATATTCCTGATATGGGCTTAGCTGGATTAACAGAATTTACTAAATTATTCTACACTCAACTTGATAAAAAAGCATTAATCATAGATGACCGTATGAATGGTGGTGGAAACATATCACCAATGGTTCTTGAACGTCTGAACAGAAAACTTTATGGTTTAACAATGGGACGTAATAGACCTAATGGACGCGTACCAGAACAAACATTCTATGGTCCAAAAGTAGTGTTAGTTGATAAATATTCTGCTTCTGACGGAGATTTATTCCCTTACAGATTTCAAAAAGCTAAAATGGGAAAAGTAATAGGTAAAAGAACATGGGGAGGTATAATAGGAATATCAGGTTCTAAAAAATATCTTGATGGTCAGGATGTAAGAACTCCTTTCTTCACTAATTACTCTTTAGATGGAAAATGGATAGTAGAAAATCATGGAGTTGATCCAGATATAGACATTGACATCAATCCTTTTGAGGATTTCTTAGGAAATGACGCACAATTAAATAAAGCTGTAGAAGTATTACTAGAAGAAATGAAAAATTACAAACCTCTTCCAGATGCTCCAGCTGCACCTAACAGATTTAAATAATTGTCCAAAAAGAATACATGAAAATTAAAAGCCTTATATTTTATTTTATCCTAATATTATTGAGTACTAACTCAGTAATATTAGGACAAAATATTTCAGATACCACACATAATAGCTCATTAAATAAAAAATACATTTTACCGAGTGGAGCTCACACCATTACTAAAGATTTTCTAATAGGTAAAACACATTATGAGAAAGATTCATCTTTCGTTTTAATAGACAAGAAACATACTATCTTAAGCCCTATCTATGGAAGAATCCAAAAAATCACATATGCAGCATATCTAAAAATGTATGAGGCAGCTTTAAAAGATGGTATAAAACTAACTGTTACTTCGGCTAGTCGTAATTATTGGGTACAGAGATATATTTGGGATGTTAAATGGAATAAATATAAAGATATAGGGAAAAACAGAGTTTTACGCATCCTTCAGTATAGTTCAATGCCTGGCATATCACGACATCATTGGGGTACAGATATGGACTTCAATGGAACAAGTTCTTCATATTGGTCTTCCAATAGTGGCCAGAAAACTTATAATTGGTTAAAAAATAATGCCCATAAATATGGTTTTTTTCAACCTTATACTTCTAAGACTAATAATGACCGTACAGGTTTCAATGAAGAAAAATGGCATTGGAGTTATGCACCTCTTTCAAATATCTATACGAAAGCTTATATAGATTTAATCGAAATTAGTGACACAAAAAATGATATAAAAGGATTTGCTGGTGATCAATTCGCCACAGAACTAGACATAATTAATACCTATGTTCTTGGTATTGATAATCTATAGAATTATTTAAAACTTACTTTTTTAAGTTTAGATTTTTTCTCTAATAAGATTTTTCTCAATATGTTAGATGTATCTAATTTATAGTATGAATCAGATAAGTCTAACCATTCAATAGCAATGTCATATTGCTGGGTCATTTCGCAGGCTAAAGCCATATTATATGATGCACATGAAGCTTCAATTATATCCTTAGATTCTGCATACTTCATCCATATATCCATAGCCTTTCCCCACTGAAATTTATAAGCATATGATGTAGCATCATACCATAATCCTTTATTATAGTAATATAAATATCTTGTTTCCGTTTTCCATTTAGGAACTATATTTTTTATTACCTTAGCTCCAACATTTTTACAAACTACAGGTATTTTTGATTGGATTAATTGTAAAGCTTTTATTTTATCTATTTTAGTTTGTCCAAATATAGTCCAGGCTAATGTGTCTAATCTTGCTTCTTGGTAAACCATAGTATCTTTCACCACATCATATATTCTTATCCTCGACTTATAAGGCATTAATACCGTAGTTTCTATCTGATTCTCTACCGCATTATATGTATCTACTTCTTTTTGATATACAGAAAAACCATAACTTTTATAATTATCTAATAATAACATTAATTCTGAGTTACTCTGACTAGACAAATATATTAGGTCATTTCTATTATCCAAATCTACATTAGTATCCTTTACTGAAAATACTTGAATCTGATGTTCTTCAAGTTGATTTTCTTTTTCTAGATTTTCAGCTATTCCTATTCCTATATTGGACAAAAAAGTACTATCTGTCACATTATCAGATGTTTCTGCTATAACAGAGAATGGCCTTTCGAAATTAATTTGCATCTTAGATGGCTGTTTTACGTCAACACTAAGATAAGTTAAATAAGGGCCACATGCAGATAGAAGAAGGCTCACTGATATTAATAAAAGAAGACTAATCTTTTTCATAATTGTTTACAATTTATTTATACCATAAAGATAATAAATTTATTTAAATTCAGCAGCTAAATCATATTCTCCAGCGGATATAATCTTTACATCAGCGAATGTCCCTATTAATAATGGATTATACACTCCATTTGATTTGATTAATATATCACCATCTACTTCATAACTTTCTTTTGATGATCTTGCGATATAGATCCCATCTGAATATGAATCTATTATAACTTTTTCTTCTGTACCTATTCTAGAATTATTATAAGCTAAGGAAATACTTGACTGAAGCTCCATAAGAGCATCGTATCTACTTTGTTTTACCTCAGATGGCACATTGTCTTCTAAATTATTAGCGCCCCATGTACCTTCTTCTTCTGAATATTGAAAAGCCCCTAGCCTCTCTATTTTATATTCTTTGACGAAGTCTAATAATCCCTGGAATTCTCTTTCTCCTTCACCTGGATGTCCGACCATCATGGTAGTTCTTATAACTATTCCAGGTACTTTTTCTCTCATCTTTTTTATTATAGCACGTGTTTGTTCTGCAGATGTAGAACGATGCATAGCTGATAATACTTTGTCCTCAGAATGCTGAAGAGGTATATCCATATATTTACATACCTTGGGACTAGATGCCATTATATCTAAGACATCTTCTGGAAAAGAATCAGGATAGGAATAATGGATACGTATCCATTCTATACCTTGTATTTTTTCTAATTCTGTAATAAGTGGACCTAACATCCTTTTTTTATAGAGGTCTAGTCCATAATATGTTGAATCTTGAGCTATAAGTATTAATTCTTTTACACCTTTGGAAGCTAATTCTGTAGCTTCTTTTACCAAAGTTTCTATAGGCACAGAGATATGTGGACCTCTTATTCCTGGTATAGCACAATAAGAACATCTTCTGTCACAGCCTTCTGAAATTTTTAAATAGGCTAGATGTCTAGGAGTAGTTATAAATCTATGAGTCTCTAATGATGAGTCATACGTTACACCAAAAGCTTTAAGCACATTTTTAATATCATATGCACCAAAATATTGATCTACTTCTGGAATACTTGTTTTTAGATCCTTCATATATCTTTCTGATAAACAGCCAAAAACAAATACTTTTTTAATATATCCTTCTTCTTTCGCTCGAAGAGCGGTCATTATCGACTCTATGGATTCTTCTTTAGCTATATCTATAAAACCACAGGTATTTAGAACTACTACATCGATATTGCCCTTTACTAAATCTTCTGTCTCAGGAACTACATCAATATCAGCTTTAGATAACTGTGCTAAGATATGTTCAGTATCTACTATATTTTTGGAACAGCCTAGTGTAACGAATTGAACTCTCATATATTTTTTTAAGCTTCTTTTTTTGTTTCTTCTTCTTTCTTCTCTTCTTTATCTTCGGGCTCTAAAAAGTCGAACGATAAATATTCAGATATTATATTGTACCATTGAAGGACTTTTTTCATGTGTGAAATGTAAAATCTATCGCGGTCATAATTAGGAATAGCTTCATTGAAAAAATCAACTATTACTTTTTTATCTGATTTATGCGAAGGTGCAGGTTTTTCGCCTAGATGTGCATGCATTTTTTTAAACACTTCCTTTAAAGATATTTCATCCATATCATCAGTATATATAGATACATCTGAGAGAGATGTAACGCGTGCATTTACTCCAAAAGCAGATCTTTTTTTAGTCTGTACTGATTCTGCGATTATACCATTTTTAGCTTGTGATACGAAAGTAAATAATCCTGATTCTCCAGAGATGGATAATATTTTCTGTAAATTTGTTTTCATGTTTTTTTATAAAAGTTTATATATTTTTTATTTTAATCCTCTTTCTTTTTTTATGTCTTCATAAGCTTTAGCAATAGTTTTAAACTTTTCTTCTGCTGCTTTTCTTATGTCTGGACCAAGAGATGCTACTTTATCGGGATGATGCTTGATAGCCATCTTTTTATATGCTTTTTTGACTTCTTCATCGCTAGCATCTGATGATATTCCTAAAATTTTATATGCATCTTCTGATGTTGATCCATACATAGATAATATGGATTCTGCATCAGAGGCTTGAATATGCAGGTTAACTGCTATCTTTTTTAATAATTCCCTTTCTTTAATTGAAAAAGCTTTATCAGCTACTGCTATTCCACATAGGTAATGTAATAACTGAAATCTGCTTTCTAAACTTGTATTAAATACTATTTGGGCAGAAACATCTTCTATATTTACTTCTTTTGCTAATAAATCTTTTAATAAATATAAAGACTCTTGAATCGCATTTTCCCCAAAATTAGTTCTAATAAATCGTTTTACATATTCTAATTCGGATTTTTTAACTTTTCCATCTGCCTTCATAACGGCAGAAGATAAAACTAGTAAAGAAATAAGAAAACTATTTCTCTGACCTCTAGTATTATTAAATGCACTATTCGAGGCTGAGAAATTATTATTACCTCCAGCATCATCAAGCATTGATCCTAATCCAAATCCTAATAAAGCTCCAATCGGCCCACCTAAAGCCCATCCTATAGCCCCCGCAATCCATTTACCATATGTGTGTTTAGCCATAATTCTCAATCATTTGTTCTACAATAGGAAGTAATTTTGTTTGTCCATCATTATTTATTTCATAATTCATGAATTTCTTCATTTGATTTTCTGTCCACTGATTATTCATTCTCAATAAAATTTGCTCTTTTGAAATTCCATCTCTTTTCATAACCCTTTGTATTCTAGTTTCCAAAGGAGCTGTAACTAATAAAATGTCATCTGCTAATAATCTAAAAGTTTTATTTTCTAGAAAAATAGCGGATTCAAAGATAACAAAATGTGTTCCAAAATGTCTTTCTATCTCTTTCCATCGTAAAAAATCTTTAATTACTGCTGGATGAACTAACTGTTCTATCTGTTTTAGTAATTCTATGTCATTAAAAATTTTATTCGACATGAATTCTTTACGTAAAATTCCATTTTCTATAATTTCTTCTCCAAATAATTTATTTAATTTTTCATGAAGGTTTTTATCTGTAAAATATAATGATTTGGTTCTGTCATCTGCTATATATACTGGGACTCCTAATACAGAAAACATATTAACTATAAAACTTTTACCTGAACCTATTCCTCCTGTAATAGCAAGTACTTTCATATTAATTAATTTTTGTATAGACACATTCTACATAAGGAGGATCTATCTCTGTATAATATACAGATTGTGGAGATAATAAAGCTTTAGGAATAACTTTAGAATCTATAGCATTTATATAGTCATTATAATCTACTACATAATCAAAATCATCAGCTGTTAAAGCTTTTTTATATCCAAATGATCTACGATAAACTAAATTAATTCTTGAAGGCAATAATTTAATATTACCACCTTCTGGTAAGTTTATCACTCTAAGCGGAATGTTTTTAATATATTCTTCTACGAATCTATCCACTTTTATTGAGTATAAAACTTGTTTTTGTGAAAAACGAATAGATTTCATGGGTAAAATCTTAATCATACCCTCTTTTGATTTAGATAACTGACGAAAAGTAATAGGCATAGTAAATACAGCATTAATCCTGGAGAGATAATTTTCATCTCCATAAATGATAATACTATCTGGATCCATTTTAATCTTATCAATCATCATATATTGCTCATGTAAGCTAATTGAAGATTTAGGAATTACTGCTACCTTTTTATGGACTACAGATGGAAATGTGAAGAATAGAGTATCTGTCCTTAAATTTTCTACGAAAGTAATATCAGATAAAGCTCGTTCTATATCCATTCTTATATCCGAGGTTTTGATATAATATATATTGTGTGTCTGATGATGAAAATATTTTGAATTTATGTGTAAATTTAAATTTGAAGGATTAGAAATTTTATTTTTAAGTAATTTAAAACCCGTTGACTTTCCTCTTACTATTAATATATTATTTGAAAATGCTATATTCTTCCTTCCTGGCATATCAGTTTGTACCTTCACAGAAAATTCTAAATAATCTGAATATTCTGAAGATAAGTTATGAATAAACCATATAAATAATGCCAAAAAAAGAGAAGTGAGTAGTAATATCCACTCACGACCCTCTTTTAGATTGATATAATATTTATTATGCTTCTTATAAAACATAAAAATTATCTCTGTTGTATATCAGATATGTCTCTAACTACAGAAGATTTATCTACTCTAATTTTAACGTTATTTCCTATTTCAAGTATAAGATAATTTTCTTTTACATCATCAATAGTACCATAAATACCTCCTACAGTAACTACTTTATCTCCTCTTTTTAAAGATTGTCTAAATTTAGTTATTTCTTTTTGTTTCTTCTGCTGTGGTCTTATCATAAAGAAATACATAACAATGATTATGGCGACCATCATTAGTAAAAAACCACTTCCTCCTGCTGCTCCACCTTTAGCTCCGGCTGCAGCTGCTTGTAATAAAGTTATATTCATCATTTTACAGTTATTAAAATTAATAAGTTTACAAATTTAGTAAATATTTTGCCCCTATCCTATATCCTAAAACAAAAGAGTCCTATTCTTGATTGTTTTCTTTTAAATTCTTAGAAGAATCTGATTCAGCAGCCTTTTCGGCAGCTCGTTCTGCTCCTATCTTGACTGTTCTTTTTACTCTTTTCTTCTTAGTTACTGGCTCCTCAGTCTGTAAATCTTGTGAATTATTCTTTTTTTCTTCTGCTTTAATAGAGCTATCTATTAAACCTCTACCAGCCTTAACAATCCTAGAATCACTTACCATTTCTCCTATAATCTTATCGAGCAAACCATTGACAAATACTTTGCTTTTAGGAGTACTATAATATTTAGAAATTTCAACATATTCATTTATCGTCACTTTGATAGGTATATTTGGGAACCTCATAGCCTCAGCGACACCTAATATAATAATAGTTATATCAGTCGTCACCAACCTATCTTCATCCCAATGAATAACTTTATCACTAACGATTTTTAAAATATCATCATATTTAGATAGTGCATAATCTAATAAATCTATAGCATATTCTCTATCATCATCTTTTAGGAATAAAGAAGGATTCCTTAATTCATTCTTTTTTCTAAGATGAGCTATATTTCTTATCACTACATTAATATCATATACTAAATCATCAATCCAGTATAATGACATATCCTCAAGAGTAGATGCTAATTCTTCATTCTGGTCAAATTCTTCTTCAAAGATTCTTATACATAAATTACAATCTTCTTCTAAAGAATGAATTCCGCTATTCATATATTGTATAAAATAATCTTTTTTAGAAATATTATTATACAACTTCTTTGTAAACATTTTAAGATCATCCGTTGACCATATTAGACCTTTTTTCTCACAAAAAGAAAGAGAAAAACCATCTTCTACTATACGTTTTACTACTAAATTATCTACAAATTTACGATTTGGATTTTTTTCTTCAGGAGTCGGGTGGAATTTTTTCAAGCCTGCTTCTATTTTATCATCAGCTACTTTCGTAAGTGCTACTAAAAGATTGAGCATGAAAAAATAGAGTTCACGCGTCTTCTCAAAAGACATAATGAGCTCTTTTTCAGAGCTTTTAATTGTTTCAGTTCTGTTAATTACAGAACTATAAAGAACTTTAAAGACTTTAATTCTAATTAGTCGGCGATTAATCATTTCGAATTTTTTATTAATATTTTACAAATATAACGTTTATCCGCGAAAAATTATTTTATATTTGCAAAGAAATTAAAAAAAACATTAAATATGTACTTTGAAGATAAAAACAATGTAGAGGCGCCAGGCAAGCGCAACGGAGATGATGTTTTTTCGAAACCGGTAAGAGCGGGGAAGAGAACTTATTTCTTTGATGTAAAAGCGACTAAAGGTAATGATTATTATCTAACCATTACAGAAAGTAAAAGACGCATCGAAAAAGATGGCCGTTTTGTTTATGACAAACACAAAATCTTTTTATATAAGGAAGATTTTGACAAATTCGCTGATGGTCTAGAAGAAGTAGTTAGTTTTATTAGAGAGAACTGCACTGTTCCAGACAGAACAGCACCTCGTCATCAAACTGCTCCAATTTCTGAAACACCTGATAAAATATCTGAGGTAAATGAGTTGAAAACTGAGCCTATTATTGATAAAAAACCAAATTCTTTTTCTGATGTAAAATTTGAAGAATTATAAGTCTATATGTTTTATGAAAAATAAAAAGGGTATATCTAATTGATATACCCTTTTTTTATGCGAACTTTAAGATGAGGTACCGAGCAGATTCGAACTGCTGTAGACGGTTTTGCAGACCGCTGCCTAACCACTCGGCCACGGTACCTTTTTTTAAGGAGTGCAAATATAACGTTATTTTATTATTTTACAAAGATTATTTATCATATTTGCTATTTTTTTTAAATAATATGCATCAATATCATCAAAAGTAGATAAATATCGACTATCTATATCTAAAACAAACTTGACTTCGTTATTCTCATCTAATATTGGAACGACTATCTCAGAACGAGAAAGACTACTACACGCTATGTGTCCAGGAAACTTCGTAACATCTGGAACTATAAGCGTTTCTTTTTCTTTCCAAGCCTTCCCACATACTCCTTTACCATATGGTATAGACATACATGCTAACGGGCCCTGGAATGGCCCTAAAAACATCTTACCATCCTCTACTATATAAAAGCCTACCCACCACCATTGAAACTTTTCTTTCAATACAGAAGTAATATTAGATAAATTCGATATTAATGGAAATTCATTTGATATCAAAGCTTCTATTTCTATTAATAGCTTTTCATAAACTTCTTTTTTTACATTCGTCTCCATTTATTCGTTTTCTTCAGGTTCAACCATTTCTGAATCTAATAATTTAATAAACATTTCTCGACAAATCCAAGAATCTGTAGATGCATAACGTTTTTGCGCTTCAGTATAAGAAGAAGCCTCCCAGTTAGAAAGCTGCTGTGATTTAGATATTTTATAACCTAACAATATACAAGCCATCTTCTTTACACTTTTATCTTTAATTCCATACTGCTCGACCAATTTTTGAAGATCTAAAAAGTTTTTTCCTTTAAACTTCCTGAATTTCTGCAAACCTCTAACATCATCTGTTATAGCAGCTCCTACTTTAATAATAGACGGATTAGACATTATATCTGCTAAATCCTTGGGAATTCCTAAATCATGTAATCTAAATAAATATGTTTTACTTTTCCCAGAAAGCTGCAATAAAGCAGTCGTATGACGAGGAGCATGAGCTTGGAAACTTGGTTTTGTCTCAGTATCGAAGCCAATAACTTGCTGACGAGATAGATACTTAATAGCCTTTTTATACTCTATATCTTTTTCTGATATTACTATTACTTGTCCTTCAAAGGCCTTAATTTCGAGTTCATCAATTTGATCCTTCGATATTTTTTCTGGATACTGCATATATATTTAATATAAAATTCTTTTTAAATAATTATAAGTATATGGTAGATAATCTCGAATATTATTTAATTCTTGATCCTCAACATATCTATTTGAAAAAGGTACAATTTTAGTAGAAACCACTTCCGAAGAAGGTTTCCTACTTAATTTATATTCAAGAGTTAGATTTTCTGATTTATCATAAAACTCAAGAGGTAATCCATAATTAGGCACTGATAAATAAAAAGAGAGCTCACTATCATTAGGATTTAATGACAAATAATTATTTTCTCTCATTATTGAATAACACTTATTTACAACACATTTATAGGGATCTATAAAACTAAAATTAGATGCTATACTATTTTTATAAATATAAATACCATCTCTTTTATAATTTCGTAATTCTTCTATTACTTTATTTAGAGTATCAAGCATAGTATTATAATAATTTCCTCCTAATATAATATGCGAAAGGGGTGTCTTACTCCCACTCCGCCTATGAGTCTCAATTAGGTTTACTAAATCATATCTTGCATAATTACTTGGAGAATTTAATTGAATACTAGAATACTCCCCTTTTAATTTACGGTATAATAAATGGTGATTACTCATATCAAAATTATACCTATCCATTAATGAAGGATCTATATCTACTTCTGTCTTACCCATTATTGGTCCTTTATATTCATCACTAATTGTTTTTAAATTAGGATTAACATAAAGAGAGTCTTGTGATATAGCTAGATATAGACCTTTAGCATCTTGATTAAAAATTTGAAGCACTCCCGTATAACGAGTTTTATTAACAAGATTTCTTAATGAATTTTCATATATACCTGAAGCGATCATATCTGAAGGAGCTATAACACCTAAAGCGTAATTATCTCTATCATATAAATGATCTAAAGCTGCTTCAGCAGTAGATTCTACCATTCCTACAAGTTTTATAGGAACGCCACTTTGACTTATTAGTGTTTTTATGTCAGATAATCTTTTAGAAGAATATGTTTTACTTGCAGCTATTATAATTTTAACCGGTGATTTCATTCCTGTAGGAATATCGTCTATAGCTAGATTATAATATTTATTATCACAGAGAAATAAAGCATCACGTACAATAAGTTCTCGAAGATAATCAGTTTTATTATTTTTATAATATGAAGCATATGGTGCATTAGCTTTATCGGCTAAAAAAATAAAATTCTCACCGGAAAAGTCAGCTATTCCATCAGACACTTTTTTTCCTGTAATATTATCATAAGCATCTTCTTTTAAAAAAGATTCAACTACTGATAGACCACTTAATTCACTATCAAAGATTCCTATTGGCAATTTATTTATTTCTTTTGGATAAGAATTAAAATTAATAAAGAATCTTGATGTTGAATCATTAATAGCCTTTTGAGTAACAGGAATTATCTCTGCTACTTCTTTTTTATCTTTACAAGCTGTTATAAACGAAGCTGTAAGACTTAAAAATAATACTACACGTAAAAATCTGTTCATATACTAATGATAAATATATTCGCTAAATTCACTTTTAATTACTACCTCTTTTTTCTGGGCAGCTTCAACGTGACCTATAATTTTGGCTTCAACTCCCAAAGATAATGAAATATTTATAACATCTTCTGCTATTTCTTTAGGTAAATAAATCTCCATACGGTGACCCATATTAAAGACTTTATACATTTCCTCCCAATCAGCACAAGACTCCTCTTTTATAGTTTTAAATAAAGGAGGAACAGGGAATAAATTATCCTTGATTACTTTTAAATCATTAATAAAATGCAAAACCTTAGTTTGAGCACCTCCTGAACAATGAACCATACCATGAATATCCTTTCTATATTTATCCAAAACTTTCTTTATAATAGGGGCATAAGTTCTAGTTGGAGATAAAACAAGTTTTCCATATGTTAATCCAGTCTCTGGTTCTATATCTGTTAAAGCTTTACTACCAGAATAAACTAAATCTAATGGAACATTATGGTCATAACTTTCGGGATATTTTTCTGCATTTACTTTATTAAAAATATCATGGCGAGCAGAAGTAAGACCATTACTTCCCATCCCGCCATTATATTCATCTTCGTATTTAGATTTTCCGTAAGAAGCTAATCCAACAATAACATCACCTGGAGTAATATTACCATTATCGATTACATCACTTCTTTTCATTCTAGCACATACAGTACTATCAACTATAATAGTACGAACTAAATCACCAACATCCGCAGTTTCCCCGCCTGTAAGTACCATGTCCACTCCATAACTTCTCATCTTTTCTACGAAATCTGAAGTGCCATTGATTACTTTAGAAATAACATCTCCTGTTATTAAATTTTTATTTCTACCTATAGTAGATGAAAGAAGAATATTATCAGTAGCTCCTACACATAATAAATCATCGGTATTCATAACGATAGCATCTTGAGAAATTCCTTTCCAAACACTATCATCTCCAGTTTCTTTCCAATACATATAAGCCAATGATGATTTTGTTCCAGCACCATCAGCATGCATTATAATACAATAATCAGAATCTCCTGCTAAGAAATCTGGTACTATTTTACAAAATGCATTGGGAAATAACCCCTTATCGATATTTTTTATCGCATTATGAACATCTTCTTTTTGTGAAGAAACTCCTCTTAAGGAATATCTGTTTTTATTGGTCATTCTAGTCGTATTTTAGCTTTTTAATTATCTAAATATAATAATTCTCTGTATTTTGGTAATGGCCATAACTCGTCATCAACCAACATTTCAAGTTTATCTGCTTTTCTTCTAATTTTGTCCATATAAGGAGCTACAGTTTTACAATATGCCTCTGCTTTTTCAGCTATATCTTCTATAACGTTAGCCACTTTACGAGCCTCAATCATATCATGAGCATTTTGTCTAATTGATTCAATATAATAGGACATTTTCTCTATAAGCTCTATTTGACTTTTGCTCATATCCTTAACTTTTTCTTCTCCAAATACTTTTTGCAGACCAATAACATTATCTATTAATGTATTTTGGAATTTAATAGCAGTAGGTATTACGTGATTAATAGTTAGGTCACCAAGCACTCTAGCTTCAATTTGAAGTTTTTTGACATAACTTTCGTTCATCACTTCAAATCTTGCTTCTGTCTCTCTCTTAGTTAGAACATTTTCCTCACTGAAAAGCTCCATTGATTTTTCTTCTACGAAAGCTTTAAAAGCTTCTGGTGGATTAACGATAGATTTAAGACCTCTTTTTTTAGCTTCTTCCTGCCATTCTTTACTATAACCATTACCTTCGAACATTATATTCTTAGATTCGATTATATATTGTCTAACTACTTTTATAATAGCCTCATGTTTATCCACTCCTTTAGCTATAAGTTCTTCAACTAATTTTTTAAAACGAGTTAGTTGCTGAGCTACTGCAGAATTCAAAATAAACATAGTAGATGCTATATTGCAAGAAGATCCCACAGCTCTAAATTCAAATCTATTACCTGTAAAGGCAAAAGGAGAAGTTCTATTTCTATCTGTATTATCTAATAAAATTTCAGGTAAAGAATCTATTATATCTAATTTATCTTTAGTAGTCGCAGTCACATTCTCATCAAAATTTAAATTCTCTAGAGATTTTAAAAGTTTTGTAAGAGTAGAACCAGCGAAAATTGACATCACTGCTGGTGGAGCTTCGTTTCCTCCTAATCTATAAGAATTACTTAAAGACATTGTACTAGCCATTAATAAATAATGGTGTTCATAAACAGCACGTAAAACAGAAGATAATACTGATAAAAATAAGAAATTTTTATTTGGTGTTTTACCTGGTTTTAAAATATTTATTCCATTATTAGTAATTAAAGACCAATTACAATGTTTTCCTGAACCATTTACTCCGTTAAATGGTTTTTCATGGAATATAACTTTAAGATTATGTTTAGCTGCTATATCTCTCATCATAATCATTAAAATAAGATTATGGTCAATAGCAAGATTTGATTCTTCAAATAAAGGAGCACATTCAAACTGATTAGGTGCTACCTCATTATGTCTAGTTTTAAGTAGAATTCCTAATTTATATGCTTCAGTCTCAAAATCTTTCATAAAAGCATTAACACGTGGAGGAATAGCTCCAAAATAGTGATCTTCAAGTTGTTGATCTTTAGCTGAAGTATGACCTAACAATGTTCTATCACAAGCTTGTAAATCAGGACGAGCTAGGAATAAAGATTCATCTACTAAAAAGTATTCTTGTTCTACACCTAACATAGCATCAACTCTCTTAGCTGACTTATCAAACATAGACACAACCCCCATAGCTGCCTTTTGTAAACTCTCAAGAGATTTCAAATATGGCACTTTCATATCAAGAGACTCTCCTGTATATGACACGAAAATAGTAGGAATACATAATGTCTGATTCATTATAAAAGCTGGAGATGTTGGATCCCAAGCTGTATAACCACGAGCTTCAAATGTATTTCTCAAGCCTCCATTAGGAAAACTTGACGCATCAGGTTCCTGCTGAACAAGAGCTTTTCCATCGAAATGCTCAAAAATCCCACCTTTAGTCTTTCCAATGAAAGATTCGTGTTTTTCAGCTGCTGAATCAGTTAAAGGCTGAAACCAATGGGTGTAATGCGTACAGCCCATTTCTACTGCCCATGACCTCATACCAGAAGCTATCTGATTTGCAAGATTACGATTTAATTTTTTACCATCATTAATTGATGCCTGCACTGCCTCATACGATTCAGCAGAAAGATACTTACGCATTTTCGCTTGATCGAAGACATTTTGTGCAAAAAATTCGGATACCGGTCGGTTTTCTTTATAAAACCGTTGTGCTCTGTGTTGAGAAAATTCATCAAGAGCTCTTTTTCGAAAACTACTCATAATTTTTTGTGTTTAAAAAAGGCAAATTTACTACTTTTTATCAAAAAAATAAATAACTTTGCTTAATAATATTAAAATAACTTAAATTAATACTAGTAATATGCTTACATTATCACAAAAAGCTATTGAATTACCATCATCTCCCATTAGAAGATTAGTTTCTTTTGCTGACGCAGCTACAGAACGTGGTATTCAAGTATTTCATCTTAATATTGGACAGCCAGATATCGCTTCACCTCAATGTGCGATAGACGCTATTCGTAATATTAAACTTGATCATTTTCCTTACTGTAATTCTGCTGGAATTTTATCATACAGAAAAGGTCTTGCTAAATATTATAATGATTTAGGAATAGACGTTTCTTATAACGACCTTATGATTACTACTGGAGGAAGTGAAGCCGTGAATTTCGCAATAGCTATTACTTGTAATCCAGGAGATGAGATTATAGTAATGGAACCTTACTATACCAATTATAATACTTTTGCAAAATTAAATGATGTTAAGCTAGTACCAGTACATACATCTATAGAAGATGGTTTCGCGATGCCTCCGATTGAAGAATTTGAAAAGCTTATCACACCGAAAACTAAAGGTATTTTAATGTGTAATCCTGGGAATCCTGCTGGAGTACTATATTCTAAAGAATCAGTAGAACAACTTGGAAAAATTATAAAGAAACACGATATTTATTTATATGCAGATGAAGTATATAGAGAATTTTGTTACACAGACGAACCTCATTTTTCTGCTTTAAAGCTTAAAGGAGTAGAAGATAATGTCATACTAATAGATTCTGTATCCAAAAGATATTCTATGTGTGGAATTCGAATAGGAGCTCTTGTCTCAAGAAATAAAGAATTCATAAAACTTCTTTTAAAATATTGTCAAGCTAGACTTTGCTCCCCACGTTTAAGCCAAATAGCAGCTGAGGCAGCATTAGAAACACCTCAATCATATTTTGAAGCTGTACGTACAGAATACATACATCGAAGAGACATACTACTAGGACGTCTAAGAAAAATGAAAGGCGTAGTTTGCCCCACTCCAAAAGGTGCATTTTACGCAGTAGCTAAACTTCCTGTAGATGATGCAGAAGTATTCGCTAAATGGCTTTTAACAGATTTTGTTTTAAATCAAAAAACAGTAATGGTCACACCAGCTGCTGGATTTTATACTACTCCAGGGGAAGGAAAAAATCAAGTTCGATTAGCATATGTATTAAAAGAAGAAGATTTGAACACTGCTTTAGACTGTCTTGAAGAAGCACTTAAAGTATATCCTGGAAGAACAGAATAAATTTATTACATAAAAAGATAGGTAAACCTGTGTACTATTATTAAGCCCCAAAGGGCTAATAATAATACACGGGTTTCTATTTTTTCAATAGAGAGTTCTATATAGTCAAAGAATAATAATACAAGAGGTATAAATACTAATAAAGAAGCAGCTGAAAATAAATCAGAATTATAAATTATTAATAATAATATAATAATTATACCATATAAACTTGATATTTTAAAGGCTCTACTTCTAGCTAGATTAAAAGAGTTTTTCAATCTTGGAAGGAGTTTTACTCTTGATAATATATATATTAAAATTATAATAGTGAGCAATAATAATTCATATATTTTATAATTATAATCTCCTATTCGTATATCTGTTAATTGATTAGAGAAATGAATCCATAGATTCTTAATAGTCTCTATCTCTGGATGTGAAATAAAAGAAAGTCCAACATACCAAAATAAAGAAAGAAAAATAGCTCCTAGTGTAATTATTAAATATTTAAAATGCGAACCCCTAAGTAGTTTAAGTTTATAAGGAATCGTAAGTACTAAAAGCCATAACATAGCAGGCTCGATTAAAACAGAAATAGCGAGCAAACTAACTCCTACAAGTAATGATCCACTAGGTTTAATCTCTTTAGCTAGGTATTGAACTTCAAAATATAAATTCCAAATAAGTAATAATGCTAAAACATGGTATTTAGAAAATAAAATAACATTAGGAGATAATAAGACCAAGGATAAATATAATATCGGCAGTCTTTCTGGATTTTTTGATATGAAAAAGAAACTATCATTTACATAATATAAAGAAATGCAAATAATTATTAATAATCCTATAGATAAAATAACTGAACCTAATGCTAAATCATTTCTTATGCTGAAATTACCAGCATTTGTAATATTAAAAAATGACAAAAAATACATACATACTGATAATAATATCAATATTCTAAAGAAAATATTCAATTTCTTCGTACTTTCTGTCATTTTTTTAAAATTATTTCTTAAAATTTATTACATCTAATCCAATATCAGATCTATAATTCATCTTATTAAATTGAATCTTTTTTATCTCAGTATATACTTTTTCTCTTGCATCCTCAATAGATGTAGCTAATGAAGTTATCGCGAATACTCTACCCCCATTAGTTAATATTACTGAACGATCATCACCTCCTGAAATAAGTTTTTTCTCGCTGGTACCTGCATGAAATACTATTACATCATCAACATCTTCCAACCCAGTTATTTTAAATCCTTTTTCATATTTTTCAGGATAACCACCAGAAACACCTATTACAGACAAAGCCGTCATTGGAGAAACTTCTAATTTCTCATTAGGCAATGTATTCGTGGCAGCAGCCTTAAGATGCGAGAATAAATCACTTTTAATTCTAGGCATAACAGCCTCTGTCTCAGGATCTCCCATACGGACATTATATTCTATCACATATGGTTCACCAGCACAATTCATTAAGCCAATAAATACAAAACCAACATAATCCATTCCTTCACTAGAGAGACCATTCACCGTTGGTTTAACTATTTTCTCTTCAACCTTAGACATAAATTCTTTATCTGCGAAAGGTACAGGAGAAACAGAACCCATACCTCCAGTATTCAAACCTGTATCTCCCTCTCCTATTCTTTTATAATCTTTCGCCTCAGGTAGAATCATATAATCTTTTCCATCAGTTAGAACAAAAACAGAAAGTTCTATTCCTGATAAAAATTCTTCTATAACTACTTTAGAACTAGCACTTCCAAATTTACCCTTCAACATTTCTTCTAGTTCAGCACAAGCCTCTCCGAAATTATCTATAATTAAAACACCTTTACCTCCAGCTAAACCATCAGCTTTAAGTACATAAGGTGGTTTAATTTCTTTAAGATAATCTTTCGCCTCATCATATTGAGCTGCATTAAAAGTTCTATAAGCAGAAGTAGGTATATTATATTTCTGCATAAATTTTTTAGCGAAATCTTTACTACCTTCTAACTGAGCTCCTAATTTATCAGGGCCTATTACTAATACATCTTTTAATTCGCTATCAGATTTGAAAAAATCTTTTATTCCAGCTACTAATGGAACTTCCGGGCCCACGATTAGCATTCCAATTTTTTCTTTTAATACTACTTCTTTAATTCTTTTAAAATCAAGAATATCACCTGAAATGCTCTCTGGAGAACAAGGCAATTCTATTCTATCTATTCCTGGATTTCCTGGTAAACAAAAAATCTTTTCTACTTCTTTACTCTGAGCTATTTTCCATATAATAGCACTTTCACGACCACCTGAACCTAAAACTAATACTTTCATATCTTTAATTTTTATTTAATTCTAATTGATTTACATACTAAGCCCTTATCATAAATAGCTTGTAAAACTAAAGGAAGAGCATACTGCATATTTTTATGAGATTTTATCGAATCATGAAAGACAATAATATTCCCTGGATCTAAGTAAGGCAATACATGATTAGCACACTGTCTACCAGATAGTTTTTTATTATAATCAAAACTTAAAACATTCCACATAATGGTAACATATCTTTCGTTTATTACCCTCGCTTGTTTAGTCTTTATTCTCGCATATGGTGGACGATATAGATTTGAATCAACATAATTAGCAGCATAATCAATATCGTCGATATAATCATCTAAATCTACACGCCAGCCTTTAACATGACTATAGGAATGATTACCAACAGAATGACCTTCATCTAATATTCTTTTATATAATTCGGGATTTCTTTCTACATTACGTCCTAAACAAAAAAAAGTGGCCTTCGCATTATACTTAGCTAATTGATCTAATATCCAAGGCGTAACACTCGGTTCAGGCCCATCATCAAATGTCAAAAAAATGCCATTTTTTTCTTCTGGAAAACTCCAAATAAACGACGGATAGAGTTTTTTAATAAATTTTGGAATTTTTAAATACATTTCATTGTGTTTAGATTCGCAAAAATAGTAAGAAAAATTTATATTTGCAGAATAAATCAATCAAAAGAAGATATCCGTGATGAATAAATTTTTTATAATATTAATATGTCTCATATCCATAGTATCTTGCCGAGAAAACAAACATATCCCTAAGAACACTATGTCGGAGATATATTACGATATATTTATCACAGATTCATATATCAAACAGGATAATATATCTTTAAAAAAGATTACTGATTCTGCCAAAATATATGAACCTATTTTCGAAAAATATGGTTATTCTTCAGAAGATTATATATCTACAATAAACTATTATCTTAAACAGCCGGTTAAATTAGCTAGAATCCTTCGTAATACTAAAGATAGGTTATTGACTAGAAAAAAAGAATTATCTGATGCCATCGACTTCCAAAATGGAATACAAAGACATTGGACTTTATTAGACTCATTAAATATATTTGGGGCTGATACTATATATGGCAATGCATATTATCGTGCTCTTAATAATATATTTTTTAAAGCAGACACAGCAGTCTTAGACACTCCTATTATTGATTCCACACTTATTTCGCCAAAATATAATGCATTTGAATATTATAGTATGTTGCCTTCGAGTGCAGACAGAAACTTAGTATTCATATTAAAGTTAAATTTAATAGATAATAAAGATAGGGATAATAACGAGCCTCCACTTCTGACTATTCCGCCTCATAGGCCACATCAAAAGGGAAAAGCTCCTCATAAATTAAAAAAAGAGGCTATACAGCCTAAATTCAGACCTTAAATATTTGCATATATGAAAAAAATAGCTGCAAATTATATAATTACCTTAACGAGTTTACCTCTAAGAAATCATTATATAAAAGTAGATTCTGAACAAAAGATTATAGAAATAGAGCCTTTAGATAAAGAATTTGCCTCTACTGCATTTTATAATGGTCTAATCGTTCCTGAGCAAATAAATTTAGCTGAAGATTTTCCAATTAAGGATTTGCAAAATATTCTCGATTGGTATAAAAATAGAATTGAATATCCAGAAGAATCTTTTAAAAAATTTATTAAATTTAAGATTGGTTCAAAAATTGGTGCCGTTTTAATAAAGAATTTTGATTTTTTATCATGGCATATAACAGACGAGAGTGAAATAATAAAGTTACTGTAAATAAATATAAAATTGTCAACAAAATTATATAACAACATAGTGGTTGGTCCACTTAAAAGTCGCAGACTTGGTCATTCTTTAGGAATAAATCTTCTACCCCTACGTGGTAAGATATGCACATTCGACTGCATCTATTGCGAATGTGGCTGGAATAAAGACCATTTACAAAATCACGAGTTCGTACCTTACGAAAAGCTACACGAGGTAATACGAGATGACATTGCCCTAAAAGCTAAAAATAAAATTCAAATAGATAGCATAACTTTTTCAGGCAATGGGGAACCTACATTGCATCCGGATTTTCCGGCGATAGTAGATTTAGTGCTTTCATTAAGAGATTTATATTATCCTAATGCTAAGGTATCTGTTCTTTCGAATGCGACAACATTAGGTAAAGAAAAGGTATTTAACGCTCTTAAGAGAGTCGATAATCCTATTATGAAACTTGATGGAGGAGATGAAAGTTTTGTTAAAATTATAAACGGAGCAAAAGAGGATTATACCATCGCCGAAGTCATAAAGAATCTTCATAAGTTTAATGGAGATTTTATTATGCAAACAATGTTTTTAAAAGGTAGGCTGGAAACTGGTGAATATATTGATTCAACATTAGAGGTTCTTGTAAAAAAATGGATTGATATCGTGCTAGAGCTTAAACCTCGAGAAGTTATGGTATATACCATAGATAGAGACACACCTGATCCAAATTTAGAGAAAGTTACTATTTCTGAAATGAAAGACATTACTGATCCTCTAAAAAAAGCTGGAATTAATGTTCAAATTAGCGGATAACTATATAAACTTCATCACTTATCACACATTTTTATTATATTTGAGGATTGAAATAATAATACATATATATGAGTAACTTTTTAGAAAATTATCAATATTTTCCTGACATGGAAATTATAGGAAAACAAATTGATACTATTCAATCAAATCTAGAACATTGGCTAAGTCCTGAAATTCTTACTAAATGTCTTAGCATGATAGATTTAACATCTCTTCATTCAACAGATACGATGTCTGATATAGCAGTACTTGTAGAAAAAGTTAATAACTTTAAAGGGAAATTTCCAAAATACCCATACCCTGCATCTATCTGCGTGTATCCAAACTTCAGCGAGACTATAAAAAGTAAGCTCACTGCTGAAGGTGTACATATCACAGTAGTTTCTGGTGGATTTCCAACATCTCAAACCTATAAAGAAGTTAAATGTCTAGAATCTGAATTAGCTGTAAAAAATGGAGCAGATGAAGTAGACATAGTGTTAGCGCTTAATAAGTTTCTTGATAATGATTTTGATGCTTGTACAGAAGAAATTAAAGCTATCAAATCCACTATTGGGGATAAGACTTTAAAAGTTATTCTTGAGACTGGAGCACTTGGAAGTGCTGAAAATATAGCTCATGCATCATTCTTAGCGATGGAAGCAGGTGCTGACTTCATTAAGACTTCTACAGGTAAACTTGAACCTGCTGCTACACCAATGGCTGCAGTAGTAATGTGCGAATGTATAAAAAGATATTACGAAAAAACTGGTCGTCAAGTTGGGTTCAAACCAGCAGGAGGAATGAAAATATCAAAAGATGCTGCTTGTTACTATGCTATAGCAGATACAATACTTGGAGAAAAATGGTTAAATAATAAATTTTTAAGATTTGGAGCCAGTAGAGTTACTAATAATATTCTTTCTGACTTAGAAGAATCTACAATAACATATTATTAATATGAAAAAAATAATATTTTTTACGGTAATTTTATTTGCACTTACATCTATAAATACTCAAGCGCAAAATTATAATCAAGCCTTCGGCTTTAGAACTAATTTTAATGGATATATAACTTTCCAATATAGAGTTAGTGCCGGAGCTAATAACTTCTTTAATTTAGAAGCTAATTTTAAAGATGACTATGATGATGATTATGGATTTGGTACTAGTGTATCTGCTGACTATTTATGGTCATGGAATGTAGGTCCTCAAGGACTTGTGTTCTACGCAGGAACAGGTGCTTATGCTGGATTTATAAACAAAAAATACAAATATACTTCTGATGAGTCTAAAATCAATATAGGTGTTAGAGGATACGCAGAAAT
Organism: Bacteroidales bacterium; assembly: GCA_041668045.1. GTDB lineage: Bacteria > Bacteroidota > Bacteroidia > Bacteroidales > UBA932 > JBAYDV01. Next base: position 28,160 of record JBAYDV010000010.1, read on the forward strand.
CGAATATAGATTTGATAATTCTCCTATCGCTCTTTCTCTTACTATTATCCCAACGATAGATTTTACTCCAGAGGTTAGATTACCTTATCAATCCTACGGCGGATTAGGAATAAAATATTGTTTTTAATATATAGTTCTACTATAAAATATAAAAGAGAATGCCAATGAAATTAATCATTGGCATTCTCTTTTTATCTATATCTACAGGATCTCTTATCTTAGAGTAGCTCCAAATTTATATTTGTATGCACCCATTATCTTGTTCATTATCTTATCTACGACTTTATCTGTCAATGTTTTCTCTGTATCTTGAAGAATAAAACTTAATGCATATTGTTTCTTTCCTTCAGGAAGTTTATTAGAATCTGTAAACACGTCAAATAATTTTACTTGTTTTAATAACTTCTTCTCAGCACCAAAAGCAGTGTTCTTCAAATCAGCATAAGATACTTTATCATCAATCAATAATGCTAAATCTCTTTTTACTTCTGGGAACTTAGGCATTTCAGTAAATAGAACTTCTTCTTTAGAATATATTTTTAATAATAAATCCCAAGAGATTTCTGCGGCAAATACTGCTTGATGAATATCCATACTATCTAAAATAGTATTTTTAACTTTTCCAATAGAAACTAGAGTATGTTTTCCATTAAGATATTTTATACCATCAGAATAGATATCACTCGGTGTATTTTCTCTTTTTAATGAATCTAAGCTAATACCAAATCTTTTAAATAATAATTCTACATATCCTTTTAGCTCGAAATAATTCGCTTCAGGATTATCATTTCTCCAATATTTACTTCCTTTTCCTGTTATTAACATAAGAAGATGAGGCTCCTCATTATAAGCAGAATAATCAAGTCTATTTTCGCCTCCATTAAACGAATAGACATGTCCCATTTCGAAGAACTTCATATTATTAACCCTACGTTTGAGATTATACTCAACAGCCTCTAAACCATTAAATAATAAGGTTTGACGCATTACATTAAGTTCTGAACTTAATGGATTAATAATTTTAACACAATTTTTTTCTGGATAGGTCGTTAAATTAGAATAATAAGCAGATTTAGTTAAAGAATTAGACATACATTCCATAAATCCATTACTAGCTAATAAATCACAAGCCTTGGTTTTAACTATTTCAGGATCTGGAGAAGGAGTATTATTAATAGAAATACGCACCTTATCAGGGAAATTCACATTATTATAACCATATATTCTTAAAATCTCCTCTACTACATCACATTCCCTCTCTACATCTACTCTATACGTAGGAACAGATATCACAGCTCCTTCATCATCAGATGATATAAATTCAAATTCTAAATATGTAAGAATATTTTTGATTACATCAACACCTATTCTCTGACCTATGAAATTTTCTATTCTTTTATAATTAATAGAAATTTGTTTTCTTTCAATCTCCTTTGGATAAAATTCTTGTACTTTTCCTACTACTTTAGCTCCAGCATATTCTTTTAATAAATCTACTGCTCTTTTCGCTGCATATGGTATTATGCTTGGATCTCCGCCTCTCTCATATCTGAAAGAAGCTTCAGTTTTTAGAGTATGATGCTTAGATGTTTTTCTAATATATACAGGATGGAAATAAGCTGACTCCAAAAACACTGATGTTGTAGTTTCTGAAACTCCAGACTCAAGTCCCCCAAGGACTCCAGCTAAACACATAGGAGTCTCTTCTCCATCACAAATAACTAAATCATTTGAAGATAGAGTTCTTTCTATACCGTCTAGAGTAACTAATTTATCTCCCTCTTTGCTAAGTTTTACAATAACCTTATTACCTTTTATTTTATCTGCATCGAAAGTATGGAGAGGCTGTCCTACTTCTTGTAAAACAAAATTCGCAATATCCACGACATTGTTAATAGGACGTAAACCAACAGATCTTAATTTTTTTTGCATCCACTCAGGAGAAGGTCCAATTTTTATATTAGAAAGAGTAACTCCCATATATCTAGGAACGACTGTCGAATCTTTAACCTCGAGTGAAATAGCACCATCAGTATCATTTTTAGTAGCATCTACTACTCCATTATCAAAATCATTTACCTGAGGTATATGCATATCTCCACCTGCATTGTTCAACTTTAAATATGCTGATAAATCGCGAGCTACACCAATAAAAGATGCACCATCTACTCTATTAGGCGTAAGATCTATTGAAAGTAATGAATCACTAGATAATTTTAAATACTCTTTGGCTGGTGTTCCGGGAATCGCATCAGCTTTTAAAACCATTATACCTTCATGATCTGTTCCTATTCCTAATTCATCTTCGGCACATATCATTCCGAAAGATTCTACTCCTCTAAGTTTAGATTTTTTAATTGTAAATTCATCATCAGTTCCAACTCCTAATTTACAACCAATAGTAGCTAAAAATACTTTTTGACCTTCCGCCACATTAGGAGCTCCACAAACTATCTGCAAGTTTTCTTCAGTTCCAATATTGACTTGTGTTACATGTAAATGGTCAGAATTTGGATGAGGCTTGCATTCTACAACTTCCCCCACGACCACACCTTGTAATCCACCTGGAATCTCTTCTGTTTGTTTAAAATCTTCTACTTCCAACCCTGTGAAAGTAAGTATATGTGATAATTTGTCTGGTTCAACATCGAAAGAAACATAATCTTTCAACCAATTATATGAAATATTCATAACTATTTTTTAAATAATGAATCTATAAATTCTTTTTTATTAAATATCTGTAAATCTTCTATTTGTTCTCCCACACCAATGAATTTAACTGGAATTTTAAATTGATCAGCGATACCAAGTACAACTCCACCTTTGGCCGTTCCATCAAGTTTCGTAACAGCTAACGAGGTAACATCTGTAGCTTTAGTAAATTCTTTAGCCTGCATAAAAGCATTCTGCCCTGTAGAACCATCTAACACTAACAATACATCATGTGGTCCATCTGGTACAAGTTTTCGAATTACATTTCTAATCTTGGTTAATTCGTTCATTAGATTAACTTTATTATGTAATCTTCCTGCAGTATCAATCAAGACTATATCTGCATTTCGTGCTATAGCACTCTTTACCGTATCGAAAGCAACTGATGCTGGATCAGAGCCCATAGGCTGCTTAACTATTGGCACTCCTGCTCTCTCACTCCATATAGTTAATTGATCTACTGCAGCAGCTCTAAATGTATCTGCAGCTCCTAGAACTACTGATTTCCCGTCAGCTTTTAATCTAGCAGCTAATTTCCCAATAGTAGTTGTTTTTCCTACTCCATTTACTCCTACCACTAAAACGACATAAGGTTTTTTATTGAAATCAAATGGCATATCATTCGCATCTGACTGATCATCTTCAGATGTACTTTTGATATCTAATAAAGACTCCATTTCTTCTTTTAATATAGAATTTAATTCTTCTATATTAATATATTTATCTTTTGAAACACGAGCTTCTAGTAAATCAATAATTTTAAGAGTAGTATCGACTCCTATATCAGAGGCTATTAAAGCTTCTTCTACATCGTCCAAAATAGAATCATCAATTTTAGATTTACCAATTACTGCTCTAGAAAGACGTTCAAAAAAACCTTTTTTAGTTTTTTCTAAACCCTTATCTAAAGATTCTTTCTCTTTATCTACTTCTTTTTTATTCTTTCTTCTAAATAAACCCATGATTTTTTTTGCTTAGACTTACAAAAGTACAAAAAAAAAGGATAAAGAGCATAAAAAAAGACAGTATAAATACTGTCTTTTAATATTTTACTAAGTAATAGAAATTAAATTATTTTTTGAAAAATTCTTTAGTTTCAGATACTGGAATAATTTCATCTTTAAATATATATGCACCTGTGCGAGGTGATTTATCCATACGGATACATTTCACTACGTTTCTTTTACTTGACTTTTCAGCAGTAAAGGTCGCAACTGATTTCTTTGCCATTTTATATAAATATTAAGTGTTATTTAATTTCTTTATGAAGCGTTACCTTTCTAAGGAATGGATTGTATTTCCTACGCTCCAATCTTTCAGTAGTATTCTTTTTATTTTTGGTAGTTATATACCTAGACATACCTGGTACACCACTATTTTTCTGCTCTGTGCATTCTAGAATAACTTGTACTCTATTTCCTTTAGATTTTGCCATAATTTAAATCTCCTTATACTATTTTAATTAAACCTTTAGCTTGAGAAGATCTCAATGTAGCCTCTAGTCCATTTTTATTTATAGTTCTCATTCCTGCTACTGAAACCTTGAGGGTAATGAATCTTTCCTCTTTCTCATACCAAAAGCGTTTAGTTTTTAAATTCAAAGCAAACTCACGTTTAGTACGACGTTTAGAATGGGAAACATTATTTCCTATCATTCTTTTCTTTCCTGTTACTTGACAAACTTTTGCCATAATTTTATATCGTAATTAAATGATTAACAATTTTTTAAGGAATGCAAATATCCTTATTTTTTTTATAATATACAAATTTTAGACAAATTTAAATATTCTCTTAAATCTTATATTTCTCGGAAAAGACTTGTTTTTATCCTTAGAAAACCATATTACTCTTGGTCTTCCGACTATATGATCTTCAGGAACAAATCCCCAATAACGAGAATCTAGAGAATTATGTCTATTATCTCCCATCATAAAGAAATAATCTTGTTTGAAAGTATAAGAGTGTGTTAACTTATTATTAACATAGATAGAATTTCCATCTACTCTTAATTTATTACCTTCATATACTCGTATTAATCTTTCGTATAATGGTAGATTTTGTACTGTAAGTTCTACAGTAGCTCCTTTTTTAGGAATATAAAGTGGACCATAATTATCTCTTGTCCATTTAAATTCTTTTGTAAAAGGGAAAAGCATTAAGTAAGAATCTGGATAATCAGGTGGATATACATCTACATTTTTAGTACATGATACGACATTTGATAATTTAGCTACATATTCTGCAGCTTTACCAGTCAAATTTAAATCAGGATAACCTGGTAGATTCGCATCAAAATAAAATTCTTGAAGATCTATATCAAAATCTGATAGTAAAATAGGATTTATTTTACTTCCATTAGTAACTACTGTATAAGTATTTTGAATATCTTCAAAATATTTTAGTGTATCGCCATTAATAAAAACCCTTCCATTTATAACTTGAAGAGTATCTCCTGACTGAGCTACACATCTCTTAACGTAATTATCTTCCTTACCCACTGGACGCGTTATTATTGGTCCAAATCTCTTTTCTGTATATTCTTTACCGTTTAATCTTACTAAGGTATAATAATCATCCATTGGAGACTTAGTTAAAACTGTATCACCATGAGGAAAATTAAAAACTACAATATCACCTCTTTTAACATGTGTAAAACCTTTCAATCTTCTATATTTAACTTTTATTAAATCAGAATATGATTTACAATTAAAAATCGGAAGTGTATTGTGAGTAAATGGAACGGTAAGAGGCCTTTGGGCTACCGAGGGTCCATATGAAAGTTTACTTACGAAAAGATAATCTCCAGTCATCAATGTTTTTTCCATCGAAGAAGAAGGAATCATATAAGCTTGGAAAAAGAACATATTAATAAATGTTACTACTACTACAGCGAAGATTAAAGCATCAAGCCAATCTAATAACACATTATGTTTCTCTCCTTCCTTATATTCTTTCTTCCAAAAGGCCCACTTTACTTTTTTAGTTACATTATTATCGAAAATTACGATTAAGCCAAATAGCCACCAATAATTTCCCAACCATATAATCCAAAGTAAATAAAGTACTCCCCAGAAACCGAATTTAAACCATCTATTTCGAAGTAAGTCCTTCATTGAACTATTTCTTTACCGAATTTACAATAGCCTCAAATGCTTTAGGATTATTCATCGCTAAATCAGCTAAAACTTTTCTGTTTAGTCCGACATTATTCTTAGCGATTGCACCCATAAATTGAGAATAATTCATTCCGTTGTCTCTTGCTGCTGCATTGATTCTTTGAATCCACAGTGAACGGAAATTACGTTTTTTCGTCTTACGGTCGCGGTAAGCATAACATAAACCTTTTTCGTAGGTATTTTTAGCTACAGTCCATACATTTTTACGTGCAAGGAAATTACCACGAGTTTCTTTAAGAACTTTTTTACGGCGAGCT
>JBAYDV010000011.1:0-33680 GCA_041668045.1 Bacteroidales bacterium
ATGGTATCGTAAAAAAGACGATATACTGAATCATTATCATTTTGATAATTTTTAGCAGCATTTATACCTCCTTGAGCAGCGATTGAGTGAGCACGACGAGGAGAATCACTTATACAGAATACTTTAACATTGTATCCTAATTCTCCAAGAGTAGCGGCAGCTGATGCACCACCAAGTCCTGTACCTATTACGATAATTTCAAGCTTACGCTTGTTTCCTGGACTAACGACGCGAATAGCATCTTTATGTTTCATCCATTTTTCGGCAATAGGTCCCTCTGGAACTTTTGAATTTAGTTTATCCGACATTTCCGACATTATTGTAGTGTATTATTATATTTAATATAAATTTATGCAATAATAGTCACTTTTTATCACTTTTACAAAAATAGAAAAGTAATAATATATATATTAGAATAATGATGAACTATTCGACGAATATTTTTCTATTTTTAAATGCTTATAAGCTAAATCAGTAACTTCTCTACCTCGAGGAGTCCTGTGTAAAAATCCTTCTTTTATTAAAAAAGGTTCATAAACTTCTTCTACAGTTCCGACATCTTCTCCTATAGCAGTAGCTATAGTGCTAACACCTACTGGTCCACCTTTGAATTTTTCTATAATAGTAAGTAGTATTTTATTATCTATAGAGTCTAAACCACGCTTATCTATATTCAATGCATCTAAAGCAAATTTAGTGATACTCAAATCGATGGCACCATTGCCTTTTACCTGCGCGAAATCTCTTACTCTACGAAGAAGAGAATTGGCTATTCTAGGTGTTCCTCTGCTTCGAGCTGCTATCTCTAATGCTGACTCATAATCTATATCTACATTCATAATTGAAGCACTACGTAATATAATTTTTTGTAATACGGAAGAGTCATAATATTCGAGGTGAGATTTAATTCCAAATCTAGCTCGAAGGGGAGAAGTTAGTAATCCACTTCTTGTAGTAGCTCCGACTAAAGTGAAAGGATTAAGAGTAATTTGAACTGACCGAGCACCTGGTCCTTTGTCTATCATTATATCTATAGAATAGTCTTCCATAGCTGAATATAAATACTCTTCAACTACTGGTTTTAATCTGTGAATTTCATCTATAAAAAGTACATCTCCTTCTTCAAGTCCTGTAAGAATTCCAGCTAAATCTCCTGGCTTATCAAGTACGGGACCAGAGGTAATTTTAAGATTTACTCCTAACTCATTTGATATAATATGAGCTAAAGTAGTCTTACCTAATCCGGGAGGTCCATGTAGCAAAACATGGTCTAAAGCCTCGCCTCTCATCTTCGCGGCTTGAACGAAAATTTTAAGATTTTCTACGATTTTATCTTGTCCGGAAAAAGACTCAAATTCGGCAGGACGTATTTTTTCTTCAAGGTCTGAATCTCTGTCTTTATTTACAATTTCACTTCGAGGGTCAAAATCCATTTCTTTCCTAATTTTTTTCAAATATAATAATATATATCTTATTAATAGATTTATAATAAATGATTATTATAATAGATTGTTAATATGTTAATAAGATTGTGAGTATCAGGAAGTAAACATTTAACTAACTTTTAATTAACAATCATGATATCTATAATATTTTGAATATCTATTACTTATGTAAGTTATTAACAGATGTTGGTAAAGTTACTAAATATCGTGTTAATAACTATTTTGTTGATAAACCGGATGATAATTTATTTATAAAAAGTATTACTTTTGCTTGATAATAAGAAAATAAAAACTCTATAGAATTTTATGTTAATGTTTATTAAATACTTTTTATTTTATATTAACAGGGTTACTAACGGGTTATTAACAGGTTTTTCGGTATAATTGTTAATAAGTATGATTGATAAAAATATTTTAAGTTCTAAGCTTGTATCGTCTTTAAGGTCAGCAGTTTATATAAACAAAACGAAGGAGATTATAATAAAAGGTCTAAGTGGCTCTTCTCGTTCGTTCGCTATGGCTGCTACTATAGATAATGGCATTCATATAGTTTTAGAAGATAGTAGGGATAAGGCAGCTGGAACAGTAAATGACTTATATAGATTACTAGGTGATGAGAAGGTTTTTTTCTTTCCTCCAAATAGTAATAAAATGACTAGAAGTTCTTTTAAAGATTCGTCTATGAAAGTCCAGAGAACTTCTGCTATCGGGGCATTGAATAATTTTATTAAGAAGCAAAAATCTGTTAAAAATAATGTTAGAGATTTTATAGTTTTGGTGGCATATCCTGATTCTTTTAGTGAGGGTATAATTAATGAAAAGGAATTAAAAAATAGTATTCTTAAGATAGAAAAAGGAATGGAGATTACTCATTCTTTTCTTAAAGAATTATTGTTTGATTCTAAATTTGAAAAGGTAGATTTTGTGTCGCAGCCAGGAGAGTTTGCTATTAGAGGAAGTATTATTGATATTTTTTCTTTTGGTGATTCTCGCCCATATCGAATAGACTTTTTCGGAGACGAAATAGAGTCGATTAAGATATTTGATGTTAATAGTCAGCATTCGATAAAGGAGCTTGAGGAAGTAGAAATTTTCCCCGATATTTCCTTTGATGCTAATACGGAAATTGAAGAAGTAGATTTCTTCGATTTCGTTCCTGCTACTTCTATCCTGTGGGTAGGAAATGAGGTTAGCTTTAATAAAATCTCTGGAGATTTTAGAAAGATATACCTCGACCCTATTGCCATAAATAAAAGTATAAATACTATAGAATTTCATACTAAACCACAGCCTTCTTTTAATAAGCAGTTTGATATGTTGTCGGATGATATAAAGATAAAAAAAGAGGCGGGTTTCGAGGTTTCTATTTTGACCGAGAATAGGAAGCAGATAGATAGAATGAAGGAGATTTTTTCTAATTATGGAGTGAAATTAAATTTTGAAAATATTTCTATTCAAGAGGGGTTTATAGATTTGGATGAGAGGCGTTGTTATTATACTGATCATCAAATTTTCGAACGTTATAAGAGAAATAAAATCAAGAGGACTGTAGATAGGAGTGAGAAGCTTTCAATTAATGATATTAATTCCTTTAATGAGGGAGATTATATAGTCCATATAGATCATGGTATAGGACGTTTTGGAGGTTTGGTTAAGAATAATATTAATGGACATGTTCAGGAGGCTGTTAAACTTATTTATAAGGGTGGGGATGTGATTTTTGTTTCCATTCATGGACTTCATAGAATTTCTAAATATAAGTCTGCAGATTCGAAGCCTCCTAAGATTTATAAATTAGGAACGCCGGCGTGGAATAATTTAAAAATGAAGGCTAAGTCTAAAGTGAAAGATATTGCTGCGGATTTAATTAAATTATACGCTAAAAGAACCATGGCTGAGGGTTTTGCTTTTTCATCTGATAGTTATATGCAGAGAGAGTTAGAGTCTTCTTTTATGTATGAAGATACTCCAGATCAATCGAAAGTGACTAAGGAGATTAAAGAAGATATGGAAAAACCATATCCAATGGATCGTTTAGTATGTGGAGATGTAGGTTTTGGTAAAACAGAAATGGCAGTGAGGGCAGCATTTAAAGCAGTCGCAGATAGTAAACAAGTGGCTGTTCTGGTACCTACTACTATATTAGCTATTCAGCATTTTAATACTTTTAAAAAGAGAATGGCTAAATTGCCTTGTAATATAGATGTTATTTCTCGTCTTAGAACTGCGAAAGAAATTAAAGATATTACAGAACGTTTGAAGGAAGGAAAGATAGATATAATAATAGGTACACATAAACTATTAAATAAAAATCTACAATATAAAGATTTGGGTTTACTTATTATTGATGAGGAGCAGAAGTTTGGAGTGGCTGCGAAGGAGAAACTAAGACATCTAAAATTATCAGTAGATACCCTTACTCTTTCTGCGACTCCTATACCACGTACACTTCAGTTTTCTCTTTTTGGAGCACGTGACCTTTCTTTAATTACCACGCCACCACCAAACAGACTTCCTGTTCAGACAGAAATAATAGATTTTAATAAAGAAATTATTCATGATATTATAATGTATGAGGTAGAAAGAGGAGGACAGGTCTTTTTTGTTCATAATAGGGTAGAAGATATTTTATCGGTAGAAGGAATACTTCATAATGTTTGTCCAGAGATAAAAATATGTGTAGCACATGGACAGATGGATTCAAAAATTCTTGAAAAAAAATTATTTGATTTCATAAATGGAGACTATGATTTACTATTAAGTACTACTATTATAGAGAATGGAATAGATATAAGTAATGCTAATACTATGATAATTAATCAAGCTCAAAACTTCGGACTTAGTGATTTACATCAATTAAGAGGAAGAGTAGGTAGATCTAATAGTAAGGCATTTTGTTATCTTATAGTACCACCAATGTCAGTATTAAGTGATGATGCGAGAAGAAGACTTAAGGCAATAGAAGCATTTTCGGACCTTGGCAGTGGTTTCAACATCGCCATGCAAGATTTGGATATCAGAGGCATGGGAAATCTTTTAGGATCGCAGCAGAGTGGATACATCGCAGATATAGGATTTGAGACATATCAAAGAATATTACAAGAAGCATTCGAAGAATTAAAAGGGGATGATTATAAAGCGAAAGAAAATAATCAAATAGACGAAGATAAAGTTTATGTTAATGATTGTATAATAGATACAGATATGCAATTATTAATACCAGATTCATATATTAATATTACTTCTGAAAAAATCAGACTTTATAAAGAACTAGACAATATAACAGAAGAATCGGTACTTGATAAATTCATGGTAGATTTAGAAGATAGATTTGGACCTATACCTGAAGAATTAAATCAATTATGTTTCGTAGTAAGATTAAGAAAAATAGCCATGGAAAAAGGATTTGAAAAAATAGTATTAAAAAATCAAAAAATGGCCATGTTCTTTATTTCTAATGAAATGTCAGATTACTATAAGACTGCTAAATTTTCTAATATTCTAAAATACATACAATCGAAGCCAGGATATAGATATCAAATAAAAGAAAATAATAATAAATTATACGTTACAGTCGATAGAGTAAGAACTATTGAAGGTGCTTATCAAGTAATTAAAAAAATGTGATAATCTTTATTATCTTTGCATGAAAATTTCTCAATGGTTAATTTGTTGATAGATATAGGTAATACATCTGGAAAGTTTTCATATATGAATGGAGAAAACTTTTCTGATATTTATTACTGGAAAACTAGAGATGAAAAAGATTTATTTAATTTAATAGATAAAACATCTCAAGATGAGATTAATATTATAGTATTATCTAATGTTAGAAAAGTATCCGATAGTTTTGAAGATAAATTAAAATTTATATGTAAAAAACTAATAGTAGTAGATGCTTATATGGACTATCCATATAAAAAGCTATATGATAAATATAAAACATTAGGAGCTGATAGAATAGCTGTTTTGATAGGTGCTGATTATCTCTTTCCAAATAAGAATAAAATTATTTTTGATTTTGGTACTGCTATTACCATAGATTTTTTAAATAAGAATGGTAGATATTTAGGAGGAAATATTTCCTTGGGATTACATAGTAGAGTAGTAGCTACTCATCAGTTAACCAGCCTGTTACCTGAAATAAAGATTAATGACAATGTTAGAGATATTGGTATTTCTACAGACTCAGCTATAGAATCAGGAATAGTTTTAGGCATAATGTTTGAAGTTAAAGGATATATAGAGAAATATCCTGACTATCAAATAATTTTTTCTGGTGGAGATGCTTTTTATTTTGCAGACAAAATGAAAAATACGATATTTGTATCTTGTAATTTAGTATTAATGGGATTATCCCGAATAGTAAAAAGTGAAATTGAAAAAAATAAATAACATATTATTAATAATAATATTAATATGTGTCTACTCAAACGTGTCAGCACAGAACGTAGATGCTCTTAATACTTATTCTCCCTATTCTATGTATGGAATAGGTGATATATCTAATTCAGGGACATCTTTCAATGCTGGTATGGGAGGTATAGGAATTGGTGTTAGGGATAATAAATATATTAATATGCTTAATCCTGCATCTATAACAGAAAGAGATTCTTTAGCTTTCATGTTTGATATAGGAATGAATCAAAATAATATTTATGCTTCGACTAATAAGACATCATCTCCTTATAATACTTTTAGTCTGAATAATTTAATGATGACATTTCCTTTATATAAACAATCTGCATTTATAATAGGAATAACACCTTTAAGTAGTACAGGCTATAAATTCAAAAATTCAGAAACAGACCCTTATCTTGTATCTAATTTTGGAGACATAGAATATGAAAAATATGGAGAAGGAAGTTTATATAATTTATTTTTAGGAATAGCAGCCAATGTGACTAAGAATCTTTCTTTAGCCATTCAAGGTGAATATTATTTTGGTAGTATCGACCAACATAGTGATGTTCTTTTTAATTCTTCTTCTGTTAATAAAGATATACTTACAGGTTGGGATTATCAATTACATGGTATGTCTGCTGAATTAGGCCTTCAATATGAAAAATCATTAAGTAATAATAAAGATTTAGTTTTCGGTGCTACATATAGATTTGGAACTAATCTTTCAGGTCACGTAAAAAGATATAATTTTTCTGAAAGCTCAAGTGGAACGACTGATACTTTATATTTCAATGAAAATAGTAATCCGTCAATTAATGTAGCCTCTCAACTAGGCTTAGGAATGTCATATAGAGTACATAATAAATTTATGATAGGAGGAGATTATTTATATTCATCATGGAGTAATGATGATTTTCCTGTATATTCTAATATAGATTATAACATATCAAATAGCCAAAGTGTTAAATTAGGATTAGAATACACTCCTAATAAATATGATATTCGATATTATTATAAAAGAGTCTCTTATAGGATGGGTGCATATTTTGATAAATCATATTTAACTATTAATAATCAAAATATTAATTCATTTGGTGTTACATTTGGAACATCATTACCTATTAATAAATATTATAATGCTATTTCTTTTTCTGTCGATTTAGGACAGCGAGGATTACGTACTAATGATTTGATTAGAGAACGATATATTAAATTTAAAATAAATGTTAATTTGTTTGATATATGGTTTTTAAAATATAAATATGAATAATAACTTATAAATAAATTTAATACCAGAAAAATGAAAAAATTTTATTTTTTAATGACGTTGGCTTTAACTACATTGATAGTTTCTCCAACATTTGCGCAAGGAAGATTTGGTAAAGATAGTGCAAATTGCGTGAAATATCTATCTTTTTATAAAGAGTATATGAAGCAGAATAATCTTAAAGAAGCAGCTCCTTTATGGAGAAAAGCTATTCGCTCATGTCCTCCTTCTGCTAGTCAGAACATGCTACTTGATGGAATGAAGATATTAAGAAGTGATATAAGTCATTCTATGAGTAACCCTATCAGGAAAAAAGAACTAGTTGATTCATTGATGCTATTACATCAGTTACGTATTGATACATATCCAAGATATAAAAATTCAGCTCTAACATATCAAGCATATGATATGATAAATTATATCTCTAGAGATGATCCTGAAAAAGTTTATAAAGTTTTATCTCAAACAATGGATGAGACTAAGGGAAAAACCAGCCCTACTATTATTGTAAGGTATATGAATTTCGCTAGTCAATTATATAAAAGTGGTAAATTAACAGGAGAAGATGTTTTTACTTCTTTTGATAAAGCTAACAAAGTTCTTGACCAAGTAGAGGCAGTTAGATCTACAGCATCATCTACTAAGGCTAGAGGAGATGTTGAAAACTTATTTATGCAGAGTGGAGTCGCTGATTGTGATAATTTAGTAAAATTATTTACACCAAGATATAATGAACATCCTAATGATGCTGCATTATTAGGAAAGATAGTTTCTTTCTTATCATCTGCAGGTTGTACTGATGAAGAACTATTCCTTTCAGCTGTTGAATCTTTATATAAAGAAGATCCTTCATATAAGTCAGCATATATGCTTTATAAACTTTATGCTTCTAAAAAAGAATTTGATAAAGCTATAACTTACATGAATGAAGCTATCGCTTATCCAGAATCAGATGCAGCACTAGATGGTCAATATAATTTAGAATTAGCTACTACTCTTTATAAAGAAGCTGGAAAAAATCCAGAAGCAGTACAAGCAGCGAAAAAAGTAGCTGATTTAAATCCGGATTTAGCAGGTAAAGCGTACTTTTTAATTGGAACCATCTGGGGTTCTCAGAAATGTTCAGGAAATGACGTTGAGAAAAGAGCACCATATTGGGTAGCAGTAGATTATTTAGTAAAAGCTAAAAAAGCTGATTCTTCATTAGCTACTGATGCTAATGAATTAATTAAAAAGTATAGCCAATATTTTCCACAACAGTCTGATGCATTTATGTATGATGTTCTTGATGGAAATTCATATACAGTATCATGCGGAGGTATGAGAGCTACTACAGTAGTAAGAACACAAAGATAAATTATGAGCGGTAATAACCGTTATAAAAAGATATTCAGGATGGTAGTAATTCTTTTCGGAGTTACTACCTTCGCTGTTTCTTGCAGTAGCAATTTAAAAGAAACAGATCCATTTGATTTAGAAGAAAAACCTATTCAGGTGGTAAAAGACATGGTAGCTGTAAAAAGTGAAGGAGGAAGTATGGAGATGAGGCTTGAGGCTCCTGTGTTAAAACGTTATGAGAAACACGAGAAGGACGAAAAGGGAAAAGATAATAAAACTTCTTATGAAAAATTTCCAGAAGGTCTTAAAGTGTTTGGATATAATGAAGAAGGATTATTGGAGACTAAAATTGAATCTGATAACGCTATTCATACTAAATCTAAGAAAAAAGAGATATGGTCTGCATTTGGAAATGTAGTAATAAATAATTTTCTTAATGGCGAAAAAATAGAAACAGATACTCTTTATTGGAATAGGGAGGACCATACTATATGGACTGATTGTTATGTAAAATTATCTTCTCCAGAAGGTATGATGCAAGGTTATGGAATGAAATCTGATGAAATGGCTAGAAACGCTGTTTTATTAAATCCATTTGATAGTTATGGCATTATTTTTAAGGATAGTTCTAATGTAGTATATATAGATTCTGCTAATTTTATTGGGCCTTTATTAAATAGATAAAAATAAAATTACTATCTTCGCAATCTATTTTTGATAACATAAAATTTAATAAATAAAAAACAATGGCAGTTTTAGAGACAATACGTGTCAAATTAGGAGCGTTGATTACTGTGCTAATCGCAGTAGCTTTGCTTGCCTTTATAATAGACCCTAATACATTAGGTTCAGTATTTAATTCACTTTCTTCAAAATATGATGTTGGAGAAATAGATGGCACGTCTGTAACATACAACGAATTTAAAGAAAAAGTAGATTATTATTCTAATATCTACACATTGACTAGTGGTAACCAGTCAATGGATGAAAAAACTCAACAAGCTCTTAATGAGAGTGCTTGGCAAGATTTCCAACAAGAGATGTTTATAGTTCCGACTATTAAAAAAGCTGGAATTAGAATAGGGACTGAAGAGCTTTTGGATATGAGTCAAGGGAAAGAAATTTCAAGAGTATTGCTGCAACAGCCTTCTTTCTTGGATGAGAATGGTCAGTTTAGTAGAGCTAAATTATTGCAATTTATGCAAGCTATACCTTCAGATCAGACAGGAAACTTGTCGACCTATTGGGCTTTCTTAGAAAAAAACATGACACGTGAGAAATATTATAGTAAATATGTCTCTTTACTAACTAAAAGTAATGTTATTAATAAAATAGAAATGAAAAATTCTATTGCAGATAATAATACTACTTCTAGTGCTGATTTCATAGTTCTTCCTATAGGTTTCGGATTAGATTCTACAATAACAGTTTCAAATAGTGAAATAGAAGAATATTATAAAGTTCACAAATCTTTATATAAACAAAAAGCAAGTAGAGATGTTGATTTCGTATGTTATGAAGTAGTCCCTTCAGAGGAAGATTTTAAAGAAGCTAAAGCTGATATTGACAAAGTTTATCCTGACTTCGTTAAAGCGACTAATCTTAAAACTTTCTTATCGAGGAATTCTGCCACTCCTCTTTCAGATTATTATTTCAGTGAAGATGATGTACTATCTGTCTATCCTAAATTAGATACTTTCGCTTTCCATACTAAAAATGCTACTGTTTTCCCAATATATAGAAAAGGAGAACAATATATAGCAGCTAGAATAAATGATACTAAAGTAATGTCTGATTCAGCTTTCGTAAAACATATTTTAGTAAAAGACGCATCTAAGGCAGATAGCTTATTAAATGTGTTAAAACATGGTGGAGATTTCTCTGAATTAGCTAAAAAATATTCTCTAGACCAAAATACTAAGGTAGCAAGTCGGGGAGATATTGGTTGGATGACTCAAACTCAAATGATACCTGGTATGCAAGATGTTCTGACTGCTAAAGTAGGTAAAGATCAGATTATGAATACTCAGTATGGTACTCATATCGTTAGAGTAACTAAAAGAACTCCAGCTGTCAAAAAAGTACAGTTAGCTATTTTATCTAAAGAGGTAATAGCATCTAAGAAAACTTTCCAAAACTATTATTCACAGGCTAATGATTTAGCTTCTAAGAGTGATGGAAAAATTGAGAATTTTAATAAAATAGTTAAAGAAGATAAACTTCCTGTAGTGCCTGCAAGTAATGTAGCAGAAAGTGCTAGAAAGATATCAAAATACGAAGATGTGCCAGAAGTTACTCGTTGGATTTACGGTGCTAAAAAAGGAGAAGTTTCTCCTATAATAACTATAAATAATAAATACTTCTTCGTAGTAGCTCTTAAAGAAGTTAGAGAAGATAGATATGCTCCTGTTAATCAAGTAGCTTCAAATATTCAAATGATTTTAGCTCAAAAGAAGAGAGCTGAAAAATTAGCTGAAACTACTGCAGAGAAAATAAAAGGCTTGACTTCAATGAAAGAGATAGCTGAAAAATTAAATACGACAGTAAGTAGTAGAGATGATATATCATTTGGTTCTATAACTTCTCGTTCATTTGATCCAGTTTTAGTAGGATCAATAGCAGGAGCTCCTGAGAATGAAATATGTGGACCTATAGCAGGTAATGTAGGTGTTTATATATTTAAAGTTAAGAGTCGTAATGTAGGAAACTTCTTTAGTGAAGATGATGCTAAGACTAGGGAAGATCAAATGATGAATTATCAAATTAATGCTCTTAATAGTATATTCCAAGAGGAAGCTAATTTAATAGACCATAGAGCTAAATTCTTTTAGACTTTTATGACTCTATCATATATAAATAAACGAGATACGAGTAAATTTGTGTCTCGTTTTTTTTTTATTACATTTGCCTTAATTTTGTACTAAAAACCAGAAAATAACTAATAAAAAAGATTCAAATATGAGTTTTAAAATGATTGTATTGGCTAAACAGGTTCCTGATACACGTAATGTGGGAAAGGATGCTATGAAGGCCGATGGGACTATAAATCGTGCTGCTCTTCCAGCTATATTTAATCCTGAAGATTTAAACGCACTTGAACAAGCGTTAAGAATAAAAGATAAATTCCCTGGTTCTACTATCATAGTTTTAACTATGGGTCCAGGTAGAGCTTCTGATTTGCTCAGAGATTCTCTATTCAGAGGAGCAGATGAAGGAGTCTTATTATCAGATAGAGCGTTCGCAGGAGCTGATACTTTAGCTACAAGTTATGCTCTTTCTACGGCTATTAAGAAAATTGGAGATTACGACCTTATATTAGGTGGTCGTCAAGCTATTGACGGAGATACTGCACAAGTAGGTCCTCAGGTAGCAGAAAAATTAGGATTGCCACAAATTACATATAGTGAAGAAATTATAAACATTACTGCTGACCAGATTAAAGTACGTAGGCTTATTAAAGGTGGTGTAGAGGTCGTTACTTCCCCATTGCCATGTCTTGTTACTATTACAGGTACTGCAGGCGAGGCTAGACCTCAGAATGCTAAGAGGGTTATGCAGTATAAAAATACTGTCGCAGTAAAAGATGATGATAATGCTGTTATTAAAGAATGGGATACAGCTAGCGTAAATGCTGAAATCGAGAAATGTGGTTTATCAGGTTCTCCTACACGAGTAAAACATGTAGAGAATATTGTATTCCAAGCTAAAGATTCTCAACGTCTTGGATCTTCTGATAATGAAATAGAGGGTCTTATGATAGAATTATTAAATAATCATACAATTGGATAATATGGACACTAATAATATATTTGTTTATTGTGAAATGGAGGGTGGCGTCATACTTGACGTTAGTTTAGAACTCCTTACGAAAGGTAAAAAACTTGCTAAAAAATTAGGTTGTAATTTAGATGCCGTAGTGCTTGGTGAGTCTTTAGATAACATTGGAGATGTAATTTTCCCTTATGGAGTTGATACTATTCATGTAGTAGATGATAAAAGACTAGTTCCTTATACTACTTTACCTCATACTAAAGCTTTATGTGAATTAATTAAGAGACATAAACCTCAGATTTGTCTAATGGGTGCTACTATTATTGGTAGAGATTTAGGACCAAGAGTTTCTTCTACTCTTACAAGTGGTCTTACTGCTGATTGTACAAGTCTTGAAATCGGAGATTTTTCTGATAATAAAAATAAAAAGGAATATAAAGATTTACTTTATCAAATTCGTCCAGCATTTGGAGGAAATATCGTAGCGACTATCGTAAATCCTGATAACAGACCACAGATGGCTACTGTTCGTGAGGGTGTTATGAAACGTGAGATATTTGACGAGAATTATAAAGGAAAAATCATTAAATATGATGCTAAAGATATTTTCGATGATACAGATTTCGTAGTTAAAGTTATCGAAAGACATGTAGAAAAAGCAGCTAATCATCTTAAGAGTAGTCCTATTGTAGTCGCTGGTGGTTATGGTGTTGGTTCTAAAGAAGGATTTGATAATCTTTTTAAATTAGCAGGTTTATTAAAAGCAGAGGTCGCAGCCTCACGTGCTGCTGTCGATGCTGGTTGGATTGAAAATGAAAGACAGGTAGGTCAAACTGGTGTAACAGTTAGACCGAAATTATATATAGCTTGCGGAATATCAGGACAGATTCAACATATCGCAGGTATGCAAGATAGCTCAATGATCATTTCTATCAACAATGATCCTGAGGCTCCTATCAATGCTATTGCTGATTATGTTATTACAGGTAGTGTGGAAGATGTTATTCCGAAGATGATTAAATATTATAAACAGAATAGTAAATAAAAGAATATGGCTAATTTTTATACAGATACACCAGAATTAAAATTTCATCTTAATCATCCTTTGATGAAACGCATAGTCGCTTTAAAAGAAAGAAATTTTAGCGATAAAGATAGTTGTCCTTATGCTCCTAAAGATTTTGAGGATGCAATGGATAATTATAATAGAGTATTAGAAATAGCAGGTGAGATTTGTGGAGATGTTATAGCTGAAAATGCCAAAGATGTCGATATAGAGAAACCACATGTTGTAGATGGACATGTAGTATATGCTAGTGGTACTTCTAAAAATTTAGAGGCTTGTCGTAATGCCGGTCTTATGGGTATGTCTATGCCTCGTAATCTTGATGGACTAAATTTCCCTATCACTCCATATTTAATGGCAGCTGATATGGTATCAAGAGCAGATGCTGGTTTTGAGAACCTTTGGGGACTTCAAGACTGTGCAGAGACTCTATATGAGTTTGGTACTGATGAGCAAAGAAAAAAATATGTACCTCGTGTTTGTGCTGGTGAGACTATGTCTATGGATCTTACTGAGCCAGATGCTGGTTCTGATCTTCAAGCCGTAATGTTGAAAGCTACTTTTGATGAGAAAGAAAATTGCTGGAGACTTAATGGTGTTAAAAGATTTATTACCAATGGGGATTCACATATACATTTAGTTTTAGCTCGTTCTGAAGAGCATACACATGATGGACGTGGTCTATCAATGTTTATATATGATAAGAACAACGGGGGCGTAAAAGTTCGTAGAATAGAAGATAAGATGGGTATCAAAGGATCTCCAACTTGTGAGCTTGTATTCAAAGATGCTAAAGCTGAATTATGTGGCGATAGAAGATTAGGTCTTATTAAATATGTAATGGCTCTTATGAATGGTGCACGTCTAGGTATTACTGCTCAAGCAGTAGGAATAGAAGAGGCTGCATATAGAGAGGCATTAGCTTATGCTAGAGATAGAAAACAGTTCGGAAAAGCTATTATTAATATGGCTCCAGTTTCTCAGATTCTATCTGTAATGAAAGCTAAACTTGATGCTTCAAGAACTCTATTATATGAAACTTGTAGATATGTAGATATTTATAAAGTATTACAAGATATCTCTCGTGAAAGAAAGTTAACTCCAGAGGAAAGAAAAGAGATGAAGAAATATTCTAGAATGGCTGATAGTTTTACTCCACTAGGTAAAGGTATTGCTTCTGAATATGCTAATCAATCTGCTTATGATGCCATCCAAATACATGGAGGTTCAGGTTTCATGAAAGATTACGCGTGTGAGCGTATTTATAGGGATGCTCGTATTACCTCAATATATGAGGGTACAACTCAACTTCAAGTAGTAGCAGCTATACGTTATGTAACTAATGGGACATATCTAAAGAAAATGGAAGAAATGATGGAATCAGCTAAAGAATTTGCTTCTACTCCAGATTCTCCTATTAATATCGAGAATGCTATGAAAAATTTAGCAGGCCTTCATGATAAATATGCTAAAGCCACTGAAAAAGTAGTTGAATCTAAAGATCAAGAATATCTAGATCTATGTTCACGTTCTTTAGTAGATATGGCAGGTCAGATTATCATGCTTCATTTATTGTTTAGAGATGCAGTTAAAGCACCTGAATTATTCGCTAATTCATTCAAAGTTTATCTTCGTTTCGTACAAGGTGAGGTAGCTAAAGCATACGCTTTCGTTGAGAGTTCTCAACCAGAAGTCGTAGCAGAATATATGAAAAAATAAATTTTTTAAATTATAAGAAACGCTCTGATTTTCTTAATCAGGGCGTTTTTTTATTACTGTATAAAATGAAAATCAAAAACATTCTGCAGATTCTAATATTAAGTTTCACCTTTATTTCATGCTCATCCCCCAAAAAAAATGAGATAAAGACGCAACAGCCAGCAAAAATCATATTTGACACAGACTTCGGTAGTGCTGCAGACGACCTAGGCGCTCTAATCATGCTTAATCACCTCCAGAATCAAGGGGAATGCACTATACTAGGGATTATGTCATATTTCGAAGAAAATAGCGTAATCGCCGCGATAGACGCCGTAAATACATTCTATGGCAATGACGACATCCCCATTGCCATAAAATCCCGTAACTATTACGAAGACACTACCCATTATAACAAAATCATAGCAGACCAATTCCCACACGATATAACAAATGCAGACGTGCCACTAGCAGTAGAAGCATATAGAAAGATACTATCAGAGCAAGAAGACCACAGCGTAGTTCTATTAGCAGTAGCACCACTTGGCAATATAAAAGATCTGATAGACTCAAAACCAGATAAATACTCAAAGCTCACAGGAAAAGAACTACTAAACACTAAAGTGAAATTCATATCAGACATGGGAGGAGAATACCCAGAAGGAAAGCAAGAATGGAATTTTAGTGGCAATGCCCCAGGTGTCACCAAATACGTGCTAGCCAATATAGATATTCCTATAATATTTAGTGGAGCAGAGATAGGAGACAAGATTAAAATAGGTAATGAATTCAATGAAATAGACCACCATACACCTTTATATCAAGGCTTTTACTACTGCAGTTCACATGCTCCCTGGATAAAAGATAAATTTCAAGGTAAAATACTAGATATGTCAACATACGACGAAACCTCAGTCTCATTTGCCATACATGGAGATAACGATAAATATTGGACAAGAAACTCAGGAGGAATCTTCGAAGTCCAAGATAATGGTGACTGTAAATGGATAAAAAAAGAGCCATCAAATCAATCATACCTCTCAATGACTCCTCAGCAAAGAGAAAACGCGAGAAAATATATACTAGACTTGATGGTTAAAAATCTAAAAAAGGAAATTATACATTAAACAAGAAATGCATCACATCGCCATCTTGAACGACATAATCCTTTCCCTCTGAGCCCAATTTACCAGCTGCACGGCAGTTAGCCTCTGAGCCATAATGAATATAATCTTCATAATGAATTACCTCTGCGCGGATAAAACCTCTCTCGAAATCAGTATGAATAACACCTGCAGCACGAGGAGCTTTATCGCCCTTATTAATAGTCCATGCGTGAACCTCAGGTTCACCAGCAGTAAAATAAGTCTGTAGATTCAACAAAGAATAAGCCGATTGTATAAGACGTTCTACGCCAGACTCCTTAAGTCCAAGTTCATTAAGAAACATCTGTCTCTCCTCATACTCCTCCAACTCAGCTATTTCAGACTCTATTTTAGCAGCGATAACCATAACTTCAGCATCCTCATCAGCCACGGCAGAACGAACCTGCTCAACATACGCATTGCCCTTTGAAGCCGAAGCCTCATCCACATTACAAACATACATCACAGGCTTATTCGTTAGCAACATCAAACTCTTAGAAAGACGAATGTCATCAACCTGGTCGAAAGTAACAGTACGAGCTGATTTACCTTCTTCAAGAACATCTTTATATATGTTCAAGATCTCAAGAAGCTTTTTAGCCTCCTTATCACTGCCAGACTTAGCTTGTTTGGCCACTTTATTCAATCTATTATTAACGGTCTCCAAATCTTTTATCTGAAGCTCCATGTCGATAATCTCCTTATCCCTGATAGGATCCACAGTACCATCCACATGTACTACATTAGGATCATCGAAACAACGCAAAACATGAAGAATAGCATCAGTCTCGCGAATATTTGCTAAAAATTGATTTCCTAAACCTTCACCCTTACTTGCACCCTTCACCAAACCTGCTATATCCACGATTTCCACAGTAGCAGGAATTACTTTTTTAGGATGGCAAAGCTTTTCAAGCTCCTTCAAACGATTATCAGGAACTATAGTTGACCCAATATTAGGTTCGATAGTACAAAAAGGAAAATTAGCAGCCTGAGCCTCGCCGGTGCTTATACAATTAAACAAAGTTGATTTACCCACATTAGGCAAACCCACTATTCCACACTTTAATGCCATATAAATAAAAATTAGTATGCAAAATTAATAAATATTTCCGATATTTAGGGTAGATTCTATGGCAATGGAATATTTTAATCAAAACAGTGCGTATGAGAAGAGGAGTAACGATGATTTTGATAATCATAGCAACGCTCACCAGTGAGCGAAAAGCGGCAGCACAGCCATCTGCAGTGCCTAATTCTAGTAAAACCAGTATAATGTTCTGGAACCTGGAAAACTATTTTGACCCATTCGATGACACATTAACCCGTGATGAAGAATTCGTCTTCGGGGGAATAAAACATTGGACATGGAGCAGATTCGAAAAGAAAAGAAATGACATATCTAAAATTATAGTAAGCACACATTCCATATCCGGACAATATCCAACATTCATAGGACTATCAGAGATAGAAAACTACATGGTGCTCTCTCAGCTAACCAAAAAAACTATTCTCAGTAAATTAGGCTATAAAATTATCCACCAAGACTCACATGATGCTCGAGGAATAGACGTAGCAGCTCTATACAGACCAAATGATTTTAAAATAATATCACATAGAAATATAGAGATTACTATGCCAGATACCAGCCATCATACTCGTCCAATACTCTATGTTAAAGGCTTTTTGATTAATAGATTACCATTTCTAACGATACACTTATTTGTAAATCATTGGCCTTCAAAATGGGGAGGAGCAGAAAAATCCCTACCCAATAGGATAGCAGCAGCTAAAGTTTTACGACACATCAAAGATTCACTTCTGATAAACGACCCACATGCCCTGATTTTAGCTATGGGAGACTTCAATGATACTCCATATTCACTACCAGTTCAATATGTAAGACAAGGAGAAAACTTTCACATACTCGCACTAGAAAAACCTCATAGTAAGATGAAAATAAACAGATGTAAATCGGAAGATTATTCTGAAATGGTACAAACCTGTACTAACGACAAAACGATAAAAGGAACTATACGATACAAAGGCAATTGGGAACAAATCGATATATTCATGGTATCAGATGCATTACTAAAAAAATTACAAAACGAAACCATAAAAAGTAAAGAATCCCCAATAGATAAAAACTATAGTCCCATGATACTCTTTGATCATCCATACATAATGGAAAAAGATGCCACATACCTTGGTAGAAAACCCCGTAGAACATATATTGGGCCTATATATCATGGAGGAATAAGTGATCATTTACCGATATTACTAAATTTTTAAAAAAGTTTACATGTAATTATATTTACTCTTTAAACTAAATTTATTACTTTCGTGGCACATGAATCGAACAAAAGAAAATAAAATACAAAAAGAGCAGAGAATGGTGTCATCCATGATAGATTTATACATGGATAAACATACAGATTCATCAGGAGCACTCAGTCATGAGAAATGTATTGAGCTAAAAAATTATGCCATTATGAGACTCAAACGCTGTCGATTTGGAGAAAAGAAACCAGCATGTAAAAGTTGCAAGGTACACTGTTACTCACCCGATAAGCGAAAAGAAATTAAAACTATTATGAGATTCTCAGGCCCTAGAGTATTTTTTCGAAACCCAATTGAATCCCTTAAACACATCTTTTGATAAAAGTTAGTAACTTTGTATTATAATCCTCGAAAAATGAAACAATATTTAGACTTATTAGAGCACGTCATGAAAGATGGTACTCTTAAAAACGATAGAACTGGAACCGGAACTAAAAGTATATTTGGTTACCAACTTAGATTTGATTTGAATGAAGGATTCCCAGTCCTTACTACCAAAAAATTACATTTAAGATCTATATTCTACGAATTGTTATGGTTCATAAGAGGAGATACAAATATTAAATATTTACATGACCACAAAGTACATATTTGGGACGAATGGGCAGATGAAAATGGGGATTTAGGTCCAGTATATGGTCATCAGTGGAGAGAATGGCCAGATGAGAATGGAGGACATATAGACCAATTAAAAAACGTCATAGAACAGATTAAAACTAATCCAGACTCTCGTAGATTAATAGTCTCAGCATGGAATGTAGCAGAAGTAGAGAAAATGGCACTTCCACCATGTCATTCATTATTTCAATTCTACGTAGCAGATGGTCGTCTTTCCTGTCAGTTATATCAGAGAAGTGCTGACTTATTCTTGGGAGTACCTTTTAATATAGCTTCTTATGCACTTTTAACCATGATGATAGCACAAGAATGTAATCTACGTCTTGGAGATTTCGTTCATACTTTCGGAGATGCACATATATATACCAATCATTTTGAGCAAGTGAAAACACAGTTATCACGTGCTCCTCGCAGGCTTCCGAAAATGATATTAAACCCTGATATAAAAAGTGTTTTTGATTTTACATATGAAGATTTTCATTTAGCAGGATATGATCCATATCCTGCTATTAAGGCTCCTGTAGCCATTTAAACTATAAATTCAAAAGATATGTTAAGTATAATAGTAGCTATAGCAGAAAACCATGCTATAGGAAAAGATAATAATCTTTTATGGCATATATCAGAAGACCTGAAGTATTTTAAAAGAATAACTACGGGTCATGCGCTAATTATGGGACGCAGAACATTTGAATCTATAGGATCCAAGCCTCTTCCTAAAAGACTAAATATCGTTATAAGTAGAACATTAACCAATCAAACAAATCAAGAGAATCTAAAATTTGTCACATCACTAGATGAAGCTTTAAAAGAGCTTAAGGACGAAGACGAGAATTTTATTATTGGAGGAGGAATGTTATATAAAACATCTTTCTCTTTAGCCGATAGACTTTATATTACAGAAGTATGCACTACTATAGACAGTGCAGATACCTTTTTTCCTGCCATATCTAATGAAGATTGGCAGAAAATCTCGATTGGAAAATATATGACAGATGAAAAAAGTGGTTTAAAGTTTAGATTTGTTACATATGCAAAAATTAAGAAGGATGAAGAAAGAAAGTAATTTAAAAAAAAGAGGTAATTTCGGTAGCCGTTTTGGAGTATTAGTAGCATTAATTGGATCAGCTGTAGGTTTAGGAAATCTATGGCGTTTTCCATATTTAATAGGTGATAATGGAGGAGCAGCTTTTATATTAATTTACATATTTTTCGTATTTATTCTTTGTCTTCCAATAGTTTGTTCTGAATTTATTATAGGACGAAGCAGTGAGTCTAATGCATTCGCAGCATTTAAAATATTAAAACCAGGATCAAAATGGGGCATAGCTGGTTTTCTCGCAGTACTATGTTCAACTCTAATTCTTGGATATTATTGTGTAGTCGGAGGCTGGTCTTTAAAATATCTTATAGCATCTATAGGCCATATAGGCCATGCGTCATATCAAAGTCAGTTATCAGATGTCTTTCATATTCATATAGCACAAATATGGCAGCCTTTATTTTACATGTTTTTATTCGTCATATTCACAGGTTCAATTATTCTAGGAGGCGTACAAAAAGGAATTGAAAAATTTTCTAAAGTAGTAATGCCATTATTATTTATTTTAATATTAGGCATAGCTATTAAATCAATTACTCTTCCAGGTGCTGAGAAAGGTGTAGATTTTCTTTTCCATCCAGATTTTTCTAAAGTTACATGGGGAACAGTCCTTAAAGCGATGGGACAGTCATTTTTTTCATTAAGTATAGGCTGTGGTATTATTATTACTTATGGATCTTATGTTAAAAAGGATGAAAACATACCAAAAGCTTCGCTGTTTACAGCTATCGCAGATATGATTTTCGCATTATTAGCCGGTATGGCTATTATGCCAGCAGTATTCTCTTTTGGTATATCACCAAGTGAAGGTCCCGGTTTAGTATTCGTTACACTTCCTCATATCTTCTCACAAATTTTAGGAGGTAGTATAATAGCTAGTATCTTTTTCTTCGTATTATTTATAGCAGCTATCACTTCTTCTATAGCATTGTTAGAAGTAGTAGTAGCCTATGTCATAGAAGAATTTAAAATCACCCGAAAATCTGCAGTTATAGTTATGATAAGCATCATTTCATTCTTGGGAGTATTTAGTTCACTCTCTATTGGAGTATGGAAAAATGTACATATTTTCGGATTGAATGTATTCGATCTTTTAGATTATATCTCTGCTAATATTTTGATGCCTTTAGGAGGATTCTTAGTAGTAGTATTCTTAGGATGGAAATTAGATAAAGATTTCTTCATATCTCGTATAACTAATGAACATAACTTAAGATTCAAATATGGAGTTATTGATGCCATGTATTATATAATAAAATACATAGCACCAATACTAATAGCTGTAATAATGCTTACAGGTATATTTGGCTAACATTGAGACTCAAGACATATTGAAGCTCTTTTATTATAAATTATACCATAATTATATTACCTTTAGCATTTAATACCCATTATAATCTATTTCAATTCTAGCGTTACAATAGATTTGGCAGGTAATTTTACTACAAGTACACTTCCTTTTAATTTATACTCATCAAATTTTTCTAATTGTATTTTATTAGGAACTTCGAAAGTATTATGATCAGCTATATTTTTAGAGGTTAATATTTTTCCATTGATAGATTTTACATCTACACCTGGTAAATTAATTGTGATTAGCTCTGAATCCTTAAGATTGACATTTGAAAGAGAAATATGTATAATATTATCTTTTTTTGAAACAGTAGTACTTACTAATGATATGTCTCTATTTTTAGAATCTTTCATATGATCACATTGTACTTCAGAAGGAATATAAATTGCATTTTCATGGACTTTATACATCTTGAAAATAAAATAAGTAGGAGTGAGTAACATTTTATCTTTCTTAGTAAGTATCATAGATTGTAACACATTTACAACTTGAGCAATGTTAGTCATTTTTAATCGATCAGTATGTCTATTAAAAATATCTAGACTTAAGGAAGCTACAAGTGCATCTCTCATGCTATTTTGTTGATATAAATGTCCTGGATTAGTACCTGGTTCTACGTCCCACCAAGTTCCCCATTCATCAAGTATTAACCCTATTTTTTTATCTTTATCATATGTATCCATTACTGCACTGTGTTTAGATATAACACTTTCTACTTCAAGACACTTACCTATTGTAGAATAATACTCATCACTATTAAAATTAAGAGCAGAACCTTTATGATTCCATTCTGCTACTGTATAATAATGTAAAGATAGACCTTGCATCTTATTACCTACGTGTTTCATTAATACTTTCGTCCAATCATAATTGTAATCGCTTGCACCTGAAGCTATCTTATAAAGTTTATTTCCACTAAAATTACAACAATAAGTTTGGTACCGGCGATATAATGCTGAATAATATTCAGGTTCCATGTTTCCTCCACATCCCCAACTTTCGTTTCCAATTCCTATATATTTTACCTTCCAAGGTTTATCACGACCATTTTTACGACGAAGATTAGCCATAGGCGTATCATCATCAGAAGTCATGTATTCTACCCATTTAGCTAATTCTTCAACGGTTCCACTACCTACGTTGCCACTAATATAAGGTTCGCATCCTAACATCTCACAAAGATTTAGAAATTCATGAGTGCCAAAACTGTTATCTTCGACAGTACCTCCCCAAGTAATATTAGTTAATTTTGGACGCTGTGCTCTTGGCCCTATACCATCTTTCCAATTATACTTATCAGCGAAACAGCCACCTGGCCATCGCATTACTGGTATAGATAAATCTTTTAAGGCTTCAAAAACATCTTTTCTATACCCTTTAATATTTGGGATATTTGAGTCTTCACCCACCCATAAGCCACCATAAATACAAGAACCAAGATGTTCTGCGAATTGACCATAAATTTCTTTTGGTATTACCTGCGAAGCTTGATCAACGTGAACATCGATAATCGCTTTTTTCTGAGCAGAGATTGGTAAGGAACTGATTAATAATATGGCACATGCCAAATGTTTAATTTTCATATTAATTGTTTTTTAATGATTATTTTTTTACGCTAAATGCGAATATACATTCGCTATGATAAGTTTGACCAGGTTTAAGTATAACTGTAGGCCACTCAGTTTTATTTGGACTATTTGGATAATGTTGAGACTCAAGACATATTGAAGCTCTTTTATTATAAATTATACCATGTTTTCCTTTCACTGTACCATCAAGAAAATTTCCACTATAAATTTGAATTCCTGGTTCTGTAGTATATTCTTTTAGTACAATCCCAGTTTCTGGAGATATTAATTGAGCAGCTAATTTAGTTATATCACCTTTAGTATTTAATACCCAATTATGATCATAACCATTACCATTTTTTAATTGAATAAAGTCATCATTAATATCTTGACCAATAGATTTTGGTAAGGTGAAATTCATAGGAGTATCTTTAACTGGTAATATTTCACCAGTAGTCATAAAAGTATTATCTACAGGTGTATAATAATCTGCATTTATATATAATATGTTGTTAGTTGATAAATGAGTAGGGTCACCATTAAGATTAAAATATGAATGGTTAGTCATATTAATAATTGTTGTTTTATCTGTTGTAGCAGTATATTTAATGTCTAACATATTATCAGATGTAACTGTAAATAAAACCTTAGCAGTAACATTTCCTGGGAAATTCTGATCTCCATCGGGAGAAAACCGTGTTAACTCCAATGTTGAAGAATTAATAACCTTCGCAGTATACATCTGATATTGCCATCCTTTAGGACCACCATGGAGGCAGTGACCGTGATCATTAATAGGTAGTTGAATAGATCTGCCATCTATAACTATTTGACCTTTATTTATACGATTTGCATAACGACCGATGGATGCTCCGAA
Source organism: Bacteroidales bacterium (assembly GCA_041668045.1). Lineage (GTDB taxonomy): Bacteria > Bacteroidota > Bacteroidia > Bacteroidales > UBA932 > JBAYDV01. The sequence continues at coordinate 23,994 of JBAYDV010000011.1, forward strand.
GTCACTTGGAATATTAATATAATCTTGAATATTATCAAATCCAAGAACTACATCTTTCATATCTCCATTCTTATCGGGAACCATCATAGAAACGATACGGCCCCCGAAATTAGTTATACAAACTTCCATTCCAGATTTATTCTTAATAGAATACAAGTTAGTCTGAATAGAATCAACTTCTGTTATAAAATCAGCAGGATTAAGTCCTGATAAAGTTAATGAAGTTTTCTCTTGACATGACATCATCAAAAATAATAAGATGCCGATAATTAAATATTTTTTCATTTTATTTTGTTTTATGTAAATAGTCTGATACAAAATCTATTGGTTTAACTCCAAATTGTTTTTGAAAACACTTGGAAAAATATGAAGGATTGTTGAAACCTACCATATAACTTATTTCATTCACTCTATATTTATTATCAACTAATAAAGATGCTGCTTTTTTTAGTCTAACGAGCTGTATTAATTCATTTGGTGTAATATTAGCCAAATTCTTTATCTTAGAGAACAAACCAGAGCGACTAATAAATAATCTTTCTGCTAAAAAATCTACTGATAAATTTGAATTTGAAAAATTATCTTCAATAATTTTATTTAAATTATCAAGAAATTTTTTATCAGCATAATTTGATGAAATACTATTTATAGGACATAAAGGCATTTTAGAAAATTTATCTCTTAATTGCGATCGTAAATCTAATAGATTCTTAATGCAAGTTCTTAGATATTTAATAGAAAAAGGTTTTTCGATATATAGATCAGCACCGCAATTTATCCCCATTATCTTAGATTGAGTTTCTGTTTTGGCAGTAAGTAAAATAAATGGAATATGACTTAGGATCTTATCTGATCTAATTTTTTTACAGAGTTCTATTCCATTCATAATAGGCATTATCCAATCTGAAATAATTATAGAAACTTCTTCTTTATTCAGTATTCTAAGTGCTTCTTTACCATTTTTGGCGACCATAATATTATATTCTTCATTGAATGATCTAGATAGAAAATACAACATGTCAGCATTGTCATCTACTATTAATATAGATAATTTACTAGTTCCAGAAATAGACATGTTTGTTTCTTCTTCAGTATTTATTTCTTTTGGTAATTTATCCTCTAATTTTAGTAGGTTAGTTTGTTTTATTGGTAAGAATACCTTAAACGTAGCTCCAGTTTCTTCGCTAGATTCAATCTCTATATGTCCATGATGAGCTTCTACATAGGACTTTACTATATAAAGACCAATTCCTGTTCCTGATTTTTTATTTTTACCTTGATAAAAGGAATCAAAAATTTTTGATGCTTCAGTTTTATTGACGCCTTTTCCATTATCGGACACTAGAATGATAAATTCATTTTTATCTTTACTAATTTTACATGTAAGTTTAACTTTATTTATTGTATACTTGAAAGCATTTGCTAATAAGTTGCTAACAATTTTTATAAAAGCTTCTTTATCAATATTTGCAGTAAAAGTAGCATCAGGATAATCAATAGTAAACTTTATATCATGATTATTGATATATGTATCATATTGTTTAGCGATATCTCTCAATATATTTGCTATATTCTGATTAGTAGGAATTATCTGATTTTTTTCATTATTTATTTTCCTAAAATCTAACAATTGATTAATTAAAGATAATAATCTATTGCTATTTCTATTAATAATATTTAGATCTTCAAGTAAATCATCTGATAAGTTTTGTTTGTTATTTAATATTTTTTCGATTGGTCCTATGATAAGAGATACAGGAGTTCTAATATCATGTGCTATCATAGTGAAAAATTCTAATTTTGAGTTCTGAACTTCTTTTTCTGTGTTTATATTAATTTGTCTTATTAGTTCATCATTTTTTTTAGATGACCTTAAAAGTAAATATCTTATGAATAACCATAATAATAGAAGAAGAATTAATAAATATAATGTCTTAAAGAAAAAAGTGAAATAAAATGGAGGATGTACTATAATTTTTAAAGAGGCTCCTCTATCATTCCAGATACCATCATTATTACTCCCTTTTACTCTAAAAGTATAAGTCCCAGATGGCAGATTTGTATAAGTAGCTTGATTCTGTGATCCGACATCATTCCATTTTTTATCAAAACCTACGAGCTTGTAAGTATATTGATTATTGTCAGGGTAACAGTAACTTAAAGCAGAATACATAATACTAAAAACCTTATCTTTATTTTTTAGTTCTAATTGATTTATTGTACTAGAATTTTCATGTAAAATCTTACTACCTATTTTTAAATCTTTATTAAATAATTTGATGTTAGTAATATATACCGGAGGAATTTTTTTATTTGTTGTTATGTTGTAAGGATAGAATGATATAAATCCATCTATAGTGCCAAAATACATTTTGTTGTCAATAGTTTTTATTCCTGAATTTGGTATGAATTGACTGCAATGTAGTCCATCATGTTTTGTGTATATTCTACATACTTTATTATTTTTATATTTAATTAAACCATTTGATGTAGATATCCATAAAGTATTTTGATATTCGAGAATGCAACAAATATTATTATTGGGTATGTTTAAATTAATTCTTGTGAAATCATCACTTTTTTCATTATATCTACATAGTCCATTCACAGTACCTATCCATAATATACCTTTTGTATCTATTTGTATATTATTTATATTATTATTTGATAAACTATTTTGTTTTGATGTATAGATGTAGTGTTGCCATTTTTTTTGTGATTTTATATATTATATATACCATCCCCCTGCGTAGAAAACCAAAGATTCCCATAATCGTCTTGATCAATATCCATAATTAAATAATTACATGTTTTAACTATTTTGAAAGACTTATCTGTAGAATTATACAATATAATATCTGACATTGTACCTATCCATATATTATTGTTTTCTTTATCTTTATATATTGAATAGACACTTTCTATATTAGGAGTATTATTAAATAACTTGAATTCTTTTGATTTCAAATTTAATATATTTATACCTCCAGTATATGTCCCCACCCATAAATTATTATTATCAATACATAGAGCATGTACATTATAAAAAGATAAACTATTTTTATTTTGTAAAGGCATATAACTTTGGAAATATTGATTCTGTGGAAAAAATAAATTTAATCCTCCATCATCAGATGCTATCCAAATATTGCCTTGATCTTCACAAAATCTATTTATAATTTTACCATTTATTGAATTATGAGATTGGGATTGAAAATAGCTTTCAAATTGATTTCCATAAGGTGATATGTAATTTACTCCACCATAATAAGTGCCAATCCAAATACCTCCTTCATTATCTTTCGTTATAGGATAAATAAAACGATCCGATAATGAGGTCTCATATTTTTCGTTACATGCGAAAAATTTATATTTGTTAGTTATTTTATTAAATAATACTAGACCATCATCAGAACCTATTAATAAATTATTTTCATCATATTTAATAATAGAATGAATATGTTTAACAATCTTACCATCTTTGATTAATGGATATAAATCAACTTCCCCTGTATATGGATTTATTCTTTTTAATCCCATATCCCAAGAACCCAAATAAAAGGAATTTGGAGTGTCTTCAAGTATACATAAATAACTATTTTTTGTTGATTTATTATAATCAGAAAGAACTAAATGTTTGAACTTATTATTCTTTTTATCTAATTTATAAAGAGATTCAGATTTATTTACGATAGCCCAAACATTATTTTCATTATCAATGTAAACAGTTATAATACTTTCAAGTTCATTAATATTATATCTTGTTAGTTTAGAATTATGAATATTATAATGAAATATACCTTGTGTAAGTGTAGAAATCCATAAATTTCCATCTTTGTCAGAAGTAATATTAGTAGTATAAGTATTTATACTAATACTGTCTTCGGTTTGTACATCAAAATGTGTAGATATAGAAGTTTTATAATCAAAAATAAAAATACCATAATCTGTACCTAACCATAAATTTTCATTTTTATCTTGATATATAGTTTCTATATCATTATGTAATAAGCCTTGAGCATCTTTAGTAGTATTATATAATTTGATATTGATTCCATCGTAAGAAGCCAATCCTCTATCTGTTCCAATCCACATAAAACCTTTTCTGTCTTGTATTATAGATCTAATACAATTAGATGGTAATCCATTTTCAACAGAAATGTATTGAAATTTAAATTCTTTTTGGGAGGCATAAGTATTAAATGTAAAAATTGATATAGATAGAATATATAATAATAATTTTTTCATGGAAGTTTTAGTATGTTTATTTGATACAAAAATAATGATAAAATCTGTAATATATGTATAATAATATAATTATATACGAATATAGTCTAAGATTAATAATGTAAATGCCTATTAGCTAGCTATAAAGTGTTTTTTATTAAGAATATAGTATAGACTATTCTAGTATTCTTTTAGACAATCCTTCAATCCTTTATAGAAAACAAACTTTATTTTTGTACTTGAAAACTAATATTCTATATAAATGAAAAAAATAACTATTTGCAGATTTATAATTTTAATAATTATTGGAAGTGTTATCTTATTTAATTTTACTTCATGTAAATCATCTAATAAAGAACTAAAGTGTACTATTAAAGAAATTCCATTTACTAAAGTTCATATTAATGATAATTTCTGGAGTTCAAGAATGAAAATTAACAATGAAGTTTCTATTCCTTCTGCATTTCATGAGTGCGAAAAAAATGGTCGTATCGATAATTTTGCTTTGGCAGCTGGTTTAATAAAAGGAGAACAAAAAGGCGATTTTCCTTTTGATGATACTGATGTCTATAAAATAATAGAAGGATCTTCATATTCTTTAGCTTTAGTATATGATAAAAAATTAGATTCATATCTAGATAGTTTAATTAATCTGATTTCTTTAGCACAAGAACCAGATGGATATCTTACTACTTGTGTTACTAATAAATGTGAGAGATTATCTGGATGGTGGGGTAGTCATAAATGGGAGAAATTAAATAGCCATGAATTATATAATAGTGGACATTTGTATGAGGCTGCTGTAGCACACTATCAAGCTACTGGTAAAAAGTCTTTATTAAATGTAGCTATTAAAAATGCAAATCTTGTTTGTAAAGTCTTTGGCCCGAATGAAAATCAAAAACATGTTCCTTCTGGTCATCCTATAGTGGAGATGGCTCTCTGTAAATTATATAAGGTGACACATAATGAACAATATCTTAAAACAGCTAAATATTTTATAGAAGAAACAGGTAGAGGAACAGATGGTCATAAGTTGAGCGAATATAGTCAGGATTATATGCCAATATTGCAGCAAACTGAAATAAAAGGACATGCAGTAAGGGCCGGTTATTTATATTCAGGAGTAGCAGATGTAGCTTCTTTGACTAATGATAATGGCTATTTTAATGCATTGGAAAGTGTATGGACTAATTTAGTTAGCAAAAAATTATACATAACAGGTGGAATGGGGTCTAGACCTCAAGGAGAAGGATTTGGCCCTAATTATGAATTAAATAATCATACTTGCTATTGTGAAACTTGTGCTTCTATTGCCAATGTTTTTTGGAATCAACGTATGTTTTTAGCGACAGGAGATGCTAAATATGTAGATGTGTTAGAGAGAGCTATGTATAATGGTGTTATTTCAGGCGTTTCATTAAGTGGAGATAAATTCTTTTATGATAATCCTTTGGAATCTATCGGTGAGCATTCTAGACAGAAATGGTTTGGGTGTGCTTGTTGTCCTGGAAATATAACTCGTTTTATGCCTTCTATTCCTAAATATGTATATGCTAAACTAAATAATGATATTTATGTAAATTTATATATTCAGAGTAAAAGTAATGTTAAGATTAAAGAGAATGATATTAATTTAATTCAAGTTACTGATTATCCATGGGACGGAAAAGTTCAACTAATAATTAATCCATCTAATGAATCTAAGTTTACAGTTAACTTACGTGTACCTGGATGGGCTCAAGGCGCACCTGTTCCATCTGATTTATATACTTTTGCGGATTCTTCTTCTCCCATTAGCTTAGCTCTAAACGGAAATTTATTAAAATATAAAATCAAGAAAGGTTATATATCATTAGATAGAAAATGGAAAAAAGGAGATAAAATAGAATTAATACTTCCTATGCAAGTTCGTAAAATAATAGCTAATCAAAATGTAGAAGATGATAGATATAAGGTAGCTCTACAAAGAGGCCCGATAGTTTACTGTTTAGAGGGAATAGATCAAAAAGATAAGCATGTATTTAATAAATATATAGATATAAAAGAAAATATAACTTTTTCTTATGATAAAGGGTTATTAAATGGAATAGGTGTTTTGAATGGTATTTGTAAATCTGTTTCATTAAATGGAGAAGAAAATAAAGTTCTATTTAAAGCTATTCCATATTCTACTTGGGCTAATAGAGGATCTGATGAAATGGAAGTGTGGATTCCTACAAAAGCCTCAGAAATACATTCTATTCCAAAACCTACTATAGCCTCTAAGGCTCAGGCATTTTCTATAAGTACTCCTATTCAAAAAGGAGCTACAAATATTTCGACAATTAAAGTGCCAGCTTGGGGAGTAAATGATCAATTTGAGCCAAAACGTTCATCTGATATTTCAAAACCATATTTTTATTGGTGGCTGAAAAAAGGCACTAAAGAATCTTTGTCCTACAAATTCGATAAAACTTACAAGGTGTCAAGTGTTGATGTTTATTGGTTAGATTTTGATCATTATGATTGCGATTTTAGAGTTCCATTAACTTGGAAATTATATTATAAAAATGGAAAACAATGGAAAGCAGTATCTACATCTCAAGAATACACTATAAAAAAAGATTGTTATAATCATTTAACTTTTACTCCTGTGAAAACCAATAGTTTAAAAATTACAGCTCAATTACAGAAAGGTAAATCTGGTGGTATAATAGAGTGGAAAGTTAACTGATGATATCAAGAATTTAAATAAAATTAATTTATTAACTTAATGATGAAAAAATGAAAAAAAAATTAAAATTAATTCCACAGTACAGAAGGTTATTAGCTATAATAACTTGTGGAATAGTATTATTGACTTTTGGGGGCACCAAGAATTATGGCTATAGTCAAGAAAGGGGTGTATCTGGAATTATTTTAGATCAGTCAGAACAACCAATTATTGGAGCATCTATTATTGAAAAAGGTACTCAAAATGGCGTGTATTCTGATATTAATGGAAAATTTAAGATTAATTTACAATCAAAAAGTGCAATCTTAATAATATCCTTTACAGGTTTCGAGACCCAAGAAATTGTTGGAAATAAAGATGTTATGAGAGTAATGTTGAAACAAGATAAAAAATTTCTTGATGAAGTTGTTGTGATAGGATATGGAACGCAGAAAAAAGGAGATGTCACAAGTGCTATTGCTAATGTGAAATCTGAAGACTTTATTAAAGGTAATATTTCAGATGCTTCTCAATTAGTAAAAGGTAAAATCGCAGGTCTTACTATTACTAAAAGCTCAGGAGATCCAAATGCTACTTCTCATATTATGTTAAGAGGTATTGTTACACTTGAGGGAAGTACTACTCCTTTGATTTTAATCGATGGTGTTCCTGGAGGGCTTAATACGGTATCTCCTGAAAGTATAGCATCAATTGATGTTTTAAAAGATGCATCTGCATCTGCTATTTATGGTACTAGAGGAGCTAATGGTGTTATTCTAATTACAACCAAAAGTGGTAAAAGGGATGCAAAAGTTACAGTAACTTATTCTGGATATTGTTCAGCTTCAGATTATTATAAACAAGCTGATTTTATGAACGTTCAAGATATTAAAGATGGTAAAACCAAATATTCAGATAAAGGTTATAATACTGACTGGGTTGAAGAAATCTCAAGAGTAGGTTTTATCCAAAATCATGATTTAAATATAGTAGGTGGTTCTAAAACTACAAGCTATTCAGCTGATTTGTCTTATAGAAATGATAATGGTATTATAAAAGGAACGAACAGCGAAAATTTGAAAATGGCTTTTGATATGTCACATTGGATGTTAAATGATATGTTAAAAATTAATCTTAATCTTGTAAAAGGACTACATACAAATAATGTAACTAATGCTTCAGATGGAGGTTTAACAAATATTTATCGTCAAGCTGTTATTCGTAATCCTACAGAATCTGTATATGATGAAACTGACGGATATAATGAGGACTTTAATATATATCAATATTATAATCCAGTATCAATGATAAATGAATTAAAAGGAGAAAATAGATCAGAGTGGACTAGAATTACAGGTAATATTACGTTTGAACCTATTAAAAATTGGAAAACCAATTTAATGTTAGCTAATCGTACTTGGTTTAATCATGATGAAAATTATAAAACTACTAATTATTACTCATGTTTATTAAATGGTACGACGGGCACAGCATATCAAGGAAGTTCAGATTCAAGAGATAATCAACTAGAATTAACATCAACATACAAGTATATAAAATATAAAAATATTCTTACAGCTTTGGTTGGTTATAGCTATGAAAATGATATATATAGTGGATTTAGTGCATCTAATTATGATTATCCTACAGATTTTTATTTATATAATAATCTAGGTATCGGGAGTGCTCTTAAAAAAGGTAATGCTGGGATGGGGAGTAGTAAAAATGAAAATACCTTACTTGGTTTTTTTGGTAGAGTAAGTTATGGATTTGATAATAAATATAATGTATTATTAAGTGTGCGACGAGAAGGATCTTCTAAATTTGGAGATAACCATAAATGGGGTACTTTCCCTTCTGCTTCTGCAGGTTGGACTATAAGTAATGAGGATTTTATGGATAGATTTAATTTTATTAATATATTAAAACTTCGTGCTGGTTATGGCGTTACTGGTGTTGAACCAAATTCTTCATATTTATCTATGAATAAATATGGATACGGAAATTCATATTTTTATAATGGAACAGAGTGGACTAGTGGGCTACAAGCTACATCTAATGCTAATGAAGATTTAAAATGGGAAAAATCTGCCGAATATAATATTGGTTTAGATTTTAGTTTATTAAATGATAGGTTAGGCGGATCAATCGATTATTATAATAAAAAGACATCTGATATGTTATGGTGGTATAATGTTCCAATGCCACCAAACCTTTACAGTCAAACACTTGCTAATGTTGGAGAAATGAGAAATTCAGGTATTGAAATAGTTATTAATGCGAAACCAATTATAACTAAAGATTTTGAATGGAATACAACAGTTACTATGTCTCATAATAAGAATAAACTTCTAAGTCTTTCAAATGATTTGTATGAGACAAATAATTATCTTAATACCGGATATGCAGGAGATCCTATTTCTTTACCAACTCATCGCTTAGAAGTAGGTAAATCTATGGGAAATTATTGGGGAATGAAAGCTGTAGGAATTTCAGATAATGGTTTGTGGATGATTGAAAATCCATCCACTGGAGAAGCTGAAGAATTTGATTCTACTATGTTAAATGATGATTATCGTCAATATTTAGGAAATGGTCTTCCAAAATTTAATTTTGGATGGAATAATACATTTAGATATAAGAACCTGTTGGCGGAATTAATTTAGTGCATACTTAATTCTGCCAATGGGCTTGTCGTTAATGAAGTTTACGTATTGCAGAATGGTAAGTGCACTAATTTTGCCAATGATTCTGGCAAACAAACC